>JBILYJ010000159.1:0-9942 GCA_044377795.1 Reyranella sp.
CCGACGTGGTGAGCCAGATCGCGCTGGCGATCCCGCTGATGGCCTTCTACGAGATCAGCATCCTGATCGGCGGGGTGATCGAGCGGAAGCGGGCGCGTGAGGACAAGGCCGCCGAGGAGGCCGAACAAAAGGCCGAGGAAGCCGCCAAGGCCGGCGAAGGGTCCGGCAGCTAGCCATGCATGACATTCGTTTCGTCCGCGAAAGCCCCGAGGCGTTCGACGCCGGCCTGAAGAAGCGCGGCCTGGCGCCTCTCTCGGTCGAGATCCTGGACATCGACAGGCGCCGCCGCGCCGCGATCTCGGAGAGCGAAGCCATCCAGGCGAAGCGCAAGGCGCTCAGCCAGCAGATCGGCATGGCCAAGCGCAAGGGCGAGAATGCCGACGCCCTGATGGAGGAGGTCGCCAACCTCGAGCAGAGCCTGAAGGACGGCGAGCACGAGGCGAGCCGCCTCGACGAGGAGCTGCGAATCCGTCTCGAGGTGGTGCCCAACCTGCCGTTCGACGACGTGCCCGAGGGGGCCGACGAGACCGGCAACGTCGAGATCCGCCGCGAAGGCAACCAGCGCAATTTCAGCTTCCCGCCGAAGGACCATGTGGCGCTGGGCGAGGCGACGGGCGAGATGGATTTCGCCGCCGCCGTGAAAATCTCCGGCTCGCGCTTCGTGTTCCTGAAGAGCCATCTGGCGCGCCTGGAGCGGGCGCTGGCCCAGTTCATGCTCGACCTGCACACGGTCGAGGGCGGCTACACCGAGGTCAGCCCGCCGCTGCTGGTGAAGGACACCGCCGTCTACGGCGTCGGCCAGCTGCCGAAGTTCGCCGAGGACATGTTCCGTACCGACAACGGTTTCTGGCTGATCCCGACCGCCGAGGTCTCGCTCACCAACCTGGTGAACGACATGGTGCTGGAGGAGAAGGAGCTGCCGCTGCGCTTCACCGCCTTCACGCCCTGCTTCCGCTCCGAGGCGGGCTCGGCCGGCAAGGACACGCGCGGCATGATCCGCCAGCACCAGTTCCCCAAGGTCGAGCTGGTGAGCATCACCACCCCCGAGCAGTCGGCCGACGAGCACGAGCGCATGACGGCCTGCGCCGAGGCGGTGCTGAAGCGCCTCGGCCTCGCCTATCGCACGGTCGTGCTGTGCGGCGGCGACATGGGCTTCGGGTCACGCAAGACCTACGACATCGAGGTCTGGCTGCCCGGCCAGGACGCCTATCGCGAGATTTCGAGCTGCTCGAACATGGGCGACTTCCAGGCCCGGCGCATGAGCGCGCGCTACCGGCCGAAGGAAGGGAAGGGCACGCGCTTCCTGCACACGCTGAACGGATCGGCCCTCGCCGTGGGGCGTACCCTGGTGGCGGTGCTGGAGAACTACCAGAACGAGGACGGCTCCGTGACCATCCCCGAGGCGCTGCGTCCCTACATGGGCGGCCTCGAACTCATTCCCGCGCCTCCCGCGAAGAAATGAAGGTTCCCAACCTCGCCAAGGCGCGCATCCTCGTCACCAACGACGATGGCATCCATGCGCCGGGTCTCGAGGCGCTGGTCGAGATCGCCACGCAGCTTTCGAGCGACGTCTGGATCGTGGCGCCCGAGGTCAACCAGAGCGGCGCCGGCCATTCGCTGTCGCTGTCGCGGCCGATCCGCGCGCGCGAGGTGAGCGAGGGCAAGGTCGCGGTCGACGGCACGCCGACCGACTGCGTGCTGTTCGCCGTCAAGCACCTGCTGAAGGATCGCAAGCCCGACCTCGTCCTGTCGGGCGTCAACCGCGGCACCAACATCGCCGACGACGTGACCTATTCCGGCACCGTCGCGGGCGCCATGGAAGGGTGCCTGCTGGGCATCCCGTCGATCGCCTTCAGCCAGGCCTATATGCACGACCATCCGGTGAAGTGGGGGACCGCGACGGCCCACGGTGCCGCCGTGGCGCGCCGGGTGCTGGCAATCGACTGGCCGCGCAACGTGCTGGTCAACATCAACTTCCCCGACGTCGTGGCGGCCGCGGTCCGGGGCGTGCGGGTCACCCATACCGGCACGCGCGGCTTCGGCGGTCACATCGTCGAGCGCAAGGATCCGCGCGGCGGCACCTACTACTGGATCGGTTACGCCCCGCAGGAGAGCGAGATCGACGCGGCGAGCGACATCGCCGCCGTCCGCTCGGGCCACATCTCGGTGACCCCGCTGCACCTCGACCTGACCCACGAGAGCATGCGCCGCAAGCTCGTCGCGGATTTCGAGGCGCAGCCCATCGACCTCGACTAAAGGCCGGCCCGTGAACGTTCCCGCCATGCAGCGCCTGATCGCCGAGCTGCGCAATTCGGGCATCGCGGACGAGAGCGTGCTGGCGGCCATCGCCTCGGTCGACCGCGAGCGCTTCGTGACGCAGACCTTCGCCGAGCGGGCCTGGGAGAACACCGCGTTGCCCATCGCCTTCGGCCAGACGATCAGCCAGCCGCTGGTGGTCGCCGCCATGACCGAGGCGCTGCGGGTGGGGCCGCGCATGAAGGTGCTGGAGATCGGCACCGGCTCCGGTTACCAGGCCGCCGTGCTGGCAAGGCTGGCCCGCCGCGTCTACTCGGTCGAGCGCTTCAAGCCGCTCTCCAAGGCCGCCGAGCGCCTGCTGCTCGACCTCGGCATCTACAACGTCGTGGTCGACATCAACGACGGCAGCAAGGGCTGGCCCGGCCAGGCGCCGTTCGACCGCATTATCGTCACCGCCGCCGCCGAGGAGCGCCCGCAGGCGCTGATCGACCAGCTCGCCGTCGGTGGCATCCTGATCGTGCCGGTGGGCCGCGACCCCACCTCCCAGGTCGTCGAGCGCATCGTGAAGACCGAGAGCGGCCTCCAGCGCGACACGCTGATGCCGGTCCGGTTCGTGCCGCTGGTCGCGGGCCCGCTGCCGGTGCTTGGGCAGGGCTGAGCTAAGCTCAGCCCCAGGAGCGACAGGACATTGCCCAGGGCAATGTCCGAGAGCGCCGAAGAACGAACGACCCTCGGAAGCTCCTATTCCCGCCAGAATCTCAATGCAGTAGTATGGAAGCATGAAGAACGCCCCTCGCTTCCCCTCGCGATGGGCCGGCCGGATGCACACGCTGGGTACAATGGCGGTGCTGTCGGTCGCGCTCGGCGCCTGCAACACCGTCATGGGTGCCCGCGAAGGCACCATGGAGTATCCCGGCTCCGGCGCCGGCCCCAATGCCGTCCCGGTCTACGTCGTGAAGGACAAGGACACGGTCGACAGCCTGTCGCGTCGCTATGGCGTGCCGCCGCAGACCATCATCGCCCGCAACAACCTCAAGGCGCCCTACGCGCTGAAGCCCGGCCAGTCGCTCGCCATGCCCGGCGCCCGCTTCGTGCCGGACAGCTACGGCGAGCCCGCCGGCCAGCAGACCGTCGCCGCCAATCCCAACGCGCCCTCCTCGGTGAAGCGCGAAGGGCTGGCGCCGCCGCCGGGCGCCCAGGGCCAGGGCGAGGCGCCGCGCTCGGCCGCGCCCGCGGGCGAGCCCACGCCGCTCAGCAAGGCCTCGCAGTCGGTCACCGTGCCGGCCACGCCGCCGGCGAGGATGATCTGGCCGGTCAACGGCAAGGTCGTCTCGGGCTACGGCACGTCGGGCGGCCAGAAGAACGACGGCATCGACATCGCCGCCGCCAAGGGCACGCCCGTGAAGGCTGCCGAGGGCGGCAAGGTCGTCTATGCCGGCGGCGAGGTCGCCCGCATGGGCAACCTGCTGCTGATCGAGCATCCCGGCGGCTACATCACGGCCTACGGCAACAACGAGTCGCTGGCGGTGAAGAAGGGCGACGTGGTCAAGAAGGGCCAGGTCATCGCCAAGGTCGGCAACTCTGGCGGCAGCGCAGAGCCGCAGCTCCATTTCGAGGTCCGCCGTTCCGGCAAAACCATCGATCCGACGACGGTGCTCGGGCCGCAGTGACGGGCGTAGCCCGTCATCCTGAGCGAAGCGTAGCGTAGTCGAAGGATCTCTTTTCGCGGCGACAGGCGGTGCGCCGGAAAAAAGGTCCTTCGACTGCGCCGCCCTTCGGGCGGCTTCGCTCAGGACGACAGAAGCTAAACCACCTTCCCGATCATCTTGTACTCGCCCTTGCGGTCCTCGATTTCGAGGACCCAGAGGTCGGGATCGCGGGCGACCTGGCGGGCGATGTAGGCGTCGGCTTCGGGCTCGGTGACGGGCGCAGGCCCGGTGCCGCGGCTCCACGCCGCCTCATCGTCGAGCGTGCTGGTCTGGGTGAACACGGTCACGCCGCCCTCGAAGCGATTGATCTTCAGCAGCACGGTTCCGACATCGGGATCGCCGCGCCGTACGACGGCGGCCGGAATGAACGCGCGGTCGCACAGGCGTATCTGCGCGCTGACCCAAAGTCCCGTGGTGAGCCCCATTACCATGCGGCTTTCATGCAGGGTGCCGCCCGGCCCGTCAAACGCGGGCTTCGCCCTTGCCCCAGCGCGGGCTTCGCCCTTGCCGAGGGGGACGGGTTCGGCCAATACAGCGCGCTCCATGGCCGATCCCCCCCTCCTTGCACTGAGCGGCATCCGCTTCCATCTCGGCGACCAGTCCATCCTGGCCGGCGTCGACCTGGGAATCGGGCCGGGCGAGCGCCTGTCGCTGGTCGGCCGCAATGGCGCCGGCAAGTCGACCCTGCTGCGCATCCTGGCGGGCGCGCCGATCGCCGATTCGGGCGAGCGCTTCGCTCAGCCCGGCGCCACCGTCGCCACCCTGCCGCAGGAGCCGGATTTCGCCGGCCATGCCACGGTGGCCGACTACGTGTCCTCGGCGCTTTCCGATTCGCTGGGGACGGACGACTATCGCGTCGCCGCCATCCTTGAGGACATGAAACTCGACAGCGGGCGCGATCCGACCACCCTGTCGGGCGGCGAGGCGCGGCGCGCGGCGCTGGCGCGCGTGCTGATCGGCGAGCCCGACGTGATGCTGCTCGACGAGCCGACCAACCATCTCGACCTCCCGACCATCGAATGGCTTGAGGACAGGCTCTCGAAGTGGCGCGGCGCCTATGTGCTGGTGAGCCACGACCGGCGCTTCCTCACCAACCTGACGCGGGCCGTGCTGTGGCTCGATCGCGGCATCGTGCGCCGGCTCGACAAGGGCTATGGCGAGTTCGAGGCCTGGTCGAACGACATCATCGAGCGCGAGGCGACGGAGCGGCACAAGCTCGACCGGCTGATCGAGCGCGAGACCGAGTGGGCCGGCAAGTCGATCCGCGCCCGCCGGACGCGCAACGAGGGCCGCCTGCGCGCGCTCGCGGCGCTCCGCCAGCAGCGCAGCCAGCAGATCGGGCCCGTGGGGCGTGCCTCGATCGAGGCCGGTAGCGCCGAGGCCTCGGGCGCGCTGGTCGTGACGGCGCGCAACATCACCAAGCGCTGGGGCGACAAGGTCATCGTCGAGGATTTCTCGACGCGTATCTTCCGCAAGAACCGCATCGGCCTGATCGGGCCCAACGGCGCCGGCAAGACGACCCTGCTCAAGATGCTGATGGGCGAACTCGAGCCCGACAGCGGCACGGTCAAGCTGGGGTCGAACCTGATGCCGGTGGTGATCGACCAGCGCCGCATCGGCCTCGATCCCGACAAGACGCCGTGGGAGACGCTGGCCGACCGCAACGACCATGTGCTGGTGCGCGGCCACCTCACGCACGTGATGACCTACCTGCGCGAATACCTGTTCCGCGACGAGCAGGCGCGCCAGCCGGTGCGCACCCTGTCGGGCGGCGAGCGCAACCGCCTGCTGCTGGCCAAGGCGCTGGCCGCGCCCTCCAACATGATCGTGCTCGACGAGCCGACCAACGACCTCGACGCCGACACGCTCGACCTGCTGCAGGAAGCGCTCGACGATTACGACGGCACCGTCCTGCTGGTGAGCCACGACCGCGACTTCCTCGACCGGCTCGTCACCTCGACCATCGTGCTCGAAGGCGATGGCACGGCGACCGAGTATGCCGGCGGCTACAGCGACTACGTGGCCCAGCGCGGGCCGCGGGTGGAGCCAACCGGCGTTACCCCGTCACGCGCAAAGGACAAGCCGGCCGCGCCAAAGGCTGCAGGCCAGGGCAAGGCCCGCCTCGGCTACAAGCGCGAACGCGCCCTGGTCGAACTGCCCAAGAAGATCGAAGCCTTGCAGGCCGAGATTGCCACGTTGCAGCAGGCCCTGGTCGATCCCGACCTCTACCGCCGCGATCCCAAGTCCTTCCAGGCCAAGACCGCCCGCATCGGCACCGCCCAGGCCGAGATCGAAGCCGCCGAGACGGAATGGCTCGAACTCGAGATGCTGCGCGAGGAATTGGGCGGTTAAAGAAAAAGCCCGTCGTCCTGAGCGGAGCCACCCGCAGGGTGGCGTAGTCGAAGGACCTCTTTTCCGGCGCACGGCCTGTTGAAGCGAAAAGAGGTCCTTCGACTGCGCGCCTTCGGCGCTCCGCTCAGGACGACGGGAATTTTATTTTTTCTTCCGCTCATAATGCGCCGCGATCATCAGCGCCGTCGCGACCGTCACCTTCTTCCCCGTGGGAATGTGCAGGAACTCGTTCGGCCCATGCGCATTCGAATGCGGACCCAGCACGCCGGTGATCACGAACTGCGTCTTGGGGAACTTGTCGCCCAGCATGCCCATGAAGGGGATCGTGCCGCCTTCGCCCATATAGGCGACCGGCTGGCCGAACGCTTCCTGCGAGGCGTCGTTCACCGCCGTCTCCAGCCACGGCGCCAGCGGCGGGGCGTGCCAGCCGCTCTGGCCGCCTTCGCCGGCGTCGAACTCGACGGTCGCGCCATAGGGCGGATCGGACTCCAGCGCCTTCTTCATGGCCTTCACGGCCTCCCTGGCGTCGAGCGTCGGCGGCGTGCGCACGCTGATCTTGGCCTCGGTGTAGGGCAGCAGCACGTTGCCGGCATCGACCGGCTCGGGATAGCCCGCCATGCCGACCGTCGCGAGCTGCGGCCGCCAGGTGCGGTTCAGCACCATCTGGCCGAGATCCGCGACCATCGGCTTGGTCGTGCCGGCGAACGGGAACTTGCGATAGACCTCCTCGCCCAGCACGCGCGCGGCTTCCGAAGCCTGCGCGATGCGCTGCGGCGGGATCTGCACGAACAGCTCCGGCAGCTTCATCTCGCCGGTCGCCTCGTCCTCCAGCCGCGTCAGCAGCGCGCGCGTGATGCGAAAGGAGGAGGGCACGATCCCCGACGCGTCGCCCGAATGCACGCCCTCGTTCAGCACGCGCACCTTGAGCGTGCCGGCCGCGATGCCGCGCAATGACGTCGTGAGCCACATCCGGTCCCAGTCGCCGCAGCCGGAATCGAGGCAGACGACCAGCGACGGGTCGCCGATGCGGTCGAGCAGGTGGTCGACATAGAAGGGCAGGTCGTAGCTGCCGGATTCCTCGCAGCCCTCGATCATGATGACGCAGCGGGCGCGCGGGATGCCCTGCTCCTTGAGAGCCAATAGCGCGGCGAAGCAGGCATAGATCGCGTAGCCGTCGTC
Organism: Reyranella sp.; assembly: GCA_044377795.1. GTDB lineage: Bacteria > Pseudomonadota > Alphaproteobacteria > Reyranellales > Reyranellaceae > Reyranella. The sequence continues at coordinate 7,497 of JBILYJ010000159.1, forward strand.
GGCGCCGCCGCGGCCATAGAGCTTGTCGTCCTTGCGCACCGGGATCCACGGCCCCATCCCCTCGGCCCAGCCCTTCATCTCCGGCTGCTTGTCGAGATGGCCGTAGAGCAGGACGGTGTCGTCGTTGTCGTCACCCCCATCGGTACCAGGTACCTCGATGAAGATCAGCGGCGTGCGCCCGGGCAGGCGGACCACCTCCATCGTCGCGCCCGCGAAGGCGGCGACATGCGGGCGCGCCCAGTCGGTCATCAACGTGACCGCCTGCTCCATGTAGCCGTTCTCCTCCCACTTCGGGTCGAAGGACGGCGACTTGTTGGGGATGCGGATGTATTCGGTGAGCGACGGCAGGATCTGGTCGTCCCAGAAGCTGCCGATGAAAGTCTTGAGCTGGTCGGGGTTCATGAGGGCAGTCTAGTCTTGCAGTTCATGCCTGCAAGCACCTGGGACGCGGAGGCGTTGGCCGCCAAGGCGATGCCGGAGCAAAGAGGGTCACCCCGTGGACTTCCGATCCGGGTCCGTATCGAGAGACATGAAGTAGAAATGACAAATGAGAAACGTCAACAGCCCGCGAGCAACACTGACCCCGAACACGTACACATAGCCGACGACCACTGGCACCAGATATTGAGCACTACAGATTTTGGAATCGCCGTATGCGAGATGAAATGATCCCCAGTATGTAATGGCGGCAAAGACGATGATCGATGCCGCTGTTTTGAATCGGATCGATCCGCGCCCGTGTTCGTGTTGGCCAGATGTTTCCAACTTCTGATACGCTACCACGTCCGGCGTTTGGCGTTTGAGATGAAGCGCCACAGGGATACTGGCAATCTCGTAGGCGAAGGCCGCCCAGAACAGAAATCGGGCTCCCAGTTTCGCGTTGCATGTGCTTGGCAAATCACTACGGTCCCGCATCAAATCGGCGAGCAGGTTCACCTTGAATTGATCGGCCACAATCACGACGGCTGTAACTATTGTCGCGACAGCGACAATGGAAGCCAAAGCGATTCGTTCGTACTTTGTGATCCTATTGTCGGCCGGGGGAAACATCAGCTGGTCCCAAACTGGTGACAATCCATGGCGCGAGTTTAGGCCTGACCTACACGCCTGCAACTACTCCGCTCAACTCGCGACAGCGTGCGTCTTTTTCTCCGATTCAACGGATTGCTCCGGTTCACTCTTCTCGGGCTCATCCTTGTCGGGCTTCTTCGTCTCGTCTTCGACGGGAGCCTTTGCTTCTTCGTCCGCGGGCTCTTCTTGTTCAGCCCTCACGGCCTCCTCGGCCTTCTCTTCGGCAGGCTTCTCCACCTCGTCCTCGGGTGGCGTATCGATTTCGAGCTTCGCAGGCTCCACCGGCTCAACGTTGGCTGGATCGAACCATGTCGCTGCTTTGTCGAAGGCGGCGACAAGGGCGGCGGCTTCGACCGGATCGACGAGGGTTTCGAAGCCGTGGAGGATGTTGTTGCGGATACGGCGCAGCGTATCGAGCTGGCGCAGCCGGTCCTTCGACAGGTTGAAGCGCGGTTCCTCGAACAGGCTTTCCAGCGGGACGGTCCGGTCGTCGGTCATGTCGGCGTGGCGCTTGACCTCGCGTTCGAAGTTCACGGCGGCGTTCAGCACGGCCTGGTAGGGCATCTTGAGGTCGAGCAGCTGCTTCGGCGCCAGCGCTTCCACGGGGGTCCGCTTGGTGGGGGCGTGGGCGAGGTTGCGGAACAGCGGGCGCTGGCCGTCTTCCGGCTTTTCCGGCTCGGGTTCGGGCAGGGCGCCTTGCTCCTTCAGCTCCTCGATGCCGACCCGGATGCTGACGAAGTCGTTGGCGGGCTTCGGGGCAGGCTTCGCCGCAGGCTCGGGGGCTGGGGCTGGAACGGGAACAGGGGCCGGCTCCTCGACCGGTTTGGCGACGGGCTCGACGATGGCCTCGACCGTTGGCGCGGCGATGAGCGCGGGCGCGGGCTCCGGTTCCTTCTCCGGCGCTTTGTCAGGCGGAGGCAGTTTGAGCGGCTCCGGCGCTGGGGCGCTGACCGCCGCCGGTGCGGGCTGATCGCTCCGGGCGGTCCGCGCGGCGCGCAGCACCAGACCCTGCGCCGCCAGGATGCAGAAGAACGCCACGCCACCGGCCGTTACGCCGTCGAGCGGCATCTGCTTGGCCTGGGCCACGAGCGTCCCGTAGGCCGCGCCACCGGCCAGCGGCAGCACCAGCTCTTTCAGCACGCGTAGCGCGATTGGCGTACTGCCAGCCTTCGTCTTGTCCATCGACCCCAATCCATTCGGTCCAGCTCCCGCGCGGCCGGACAAAGCCGGCGCCGTACTAACAAACCTCGGCAGTGCGACCAAGCGCTAGGGCAAGCGGAGGGCGGGGGAGAAGCGTCCCCCGCCTGAGTTGACGCCAACGGACCTGTCCGCTACCCCCACGCCACCCCGAAGGACCCCCAAAAAGTGCCCGATT
>JBILYJ010000666.1:0-2559 GCA_044377795.1 Reyranella sp.
GTCACCAGCGACGACAGGTCGGGTGCAGTCGCCGAATAGCCTTCCTTCATGACGATGTTGAAGCCGGCCTTCTTGGAGCCCGCTTCGTTGCCCTTGGCGACGTCGACGCCGTACGAGCCGTCTTCATGGATGATCGCCACGCGCATGTCCTTCGGCTCCTTGCCGAACTTCGCCTTGGCATTCTTTTCGATCATGTCGGCGGCCATGAGGCCGAACTGCTGGCCGCTCGCCTGGGGCCGGAAGACGTACTTCAGGTTCTTGTTCTCGACGACGCTCGTCGAAATGCAGGTGGTGATCCACATGAAGTTCTTGAGCTGCTCGACACGCGCCGCCACGGGCACGCATTGCGCCGAGGAAAAGAAACCCAAGAGGAGGTTGACCTTCTCCTGCTCGATCAGGCGCACCGCCTCGTTGATGGCGACGTCCGGCTTGCTCTGCGCGTCGGCGTAGACCGCCTCGATCTTATAGCCCTCGACCCCACCCTGCTTGATGAAGTTGTCGATCATGATCTTGGCGCCGACGTACTGAAGTTCCGACCCACCGCCGGCCAGCGGCCCGGTCAGATCGTAGATGACGCCGATCTTGATCTTCTTTTCCTGGGCCTGGGCGGAGACCGCCATGCCCAGCGCCGTGACGGCGGCAACCGCCCCACCCAAAAAGCGCACAGCCCTACGCATGAGCATGAACTCCTCCCATTTACTTTTAATGTTTCTTCTCCCCATCACAGGGAACGCGGGAGGTTCTGTCAAGCGTTTCGCGCTACCGGCCCTCTCCTGGCGTGAGAATCTCGAACATCATGCCCGCCGGTGGATCCATCATCGCGAACAGTGCACCGAGCTTCGGAATCTCACCTTCGAGCTTCAACGCACCGCTCGCCAGAGCGTCGGGAATGGTGAGCTTCCGCATGACGATCTGGTCCATCGTGGCGCGCGTCGTCGTGACGGAGACGTCGGCGCTCGCCGCCGTCTCGCCCATGCGATGCGTGAGCGTGCAGTGCTTCAGCGTCAGCACCAGCGTCTCGTTGCGGTCGGTGAAGCGCCAGTTGACGACCAGCGACTGCCCGGCCGCTTTCCTTGCATCGAGGCGAATGGCCATCAGGTCGAAGAAGACGTCGCTGGTGAGGCCGGCCAGCGTGTCGGCACCCATGCCGGGCCGCACCGGCATCTGGAAGATGCCATGGCGCAGCTCCTGCGCACCGTAGAGGAAGGCGTTGCGCCAGGTGGCCGACTCCGCCTGGTAGCCCATCTGCTCCAGCGCATCGGCGCAGAGCGCGCGGGCCTCGTTGTTGTCCGGCTCGGCGTAGACGACTTCCTTCATGACCTGAGCCACCCAGCGGAACTCGCCCCTGGCGAAGTCGGCGCGCGCGCGCTCGATCACTGCCGCGGCGCCGCCCATGTACTCGACGAACTTCCGCGCCGCCGGCGCCGGGGGCAGAGGGTGCAGGTTGCAGGGATTGGCGTCGTACCAGGACAGATAGCGTTGATAGACGGCCTTCACATTGTGGCTGACCGACCCGTAGTAGCCGCGCACGGCCCAGCGTTCGGCGAGACCCGGCGGCAGGTCGATCACCTCGGCGATCTCGGCCGGCCGCCAGCCGCGGTTCATGTAGCGCAGCGTCTGGTCGTGGATGTGCTTGTAGAGGTCGCGCTGGGCCTCGAGATAGTCGATAATCTTCGCATTGTCCCAGGTCGGCCAGTGATGCTGGCCGATCAGCACCTTCGTCTTCGGCCCGTACATCGCGATGGCGTCGCCGATATACTTGGCCCAGATGCGCGGATCGCGCGCCACCGCGCCGCGCAGCGGGATGAAATTGTGCAGCAGCGGACAGGCGTTCTCCGCCATGTTGAGCACGCCGAGCTGCGGATAGAACATGTGCATCTCGGCCGGCGCCTCGGTCTCCGGTGCCAGCTGGAAGACGATCTCGATGCCGTCGACCACATGCGCCTCGACCGGCTTCACGATCGACTGCGTCGGCGCGATCAGGCCGGGCGTGCCGCGCGCGACGCTCTTGCCGAGGCCGGCATCGACCTGGCCGCGCGCGCCGCGCGGCAGCATCGTGCCGAACTGGAACTGGGCGCGCCGCGACATCGGCGCCCCCGCCAGCACGTTCTCGCCCGAGATGGCTTCCATGAATCCGGCCGGCGCGATCACCCTCACCTTGCCAGCCTTCACATCGACCTCGTCGACGATGCCGCGCACGCCGCCGTAGTGATCGATATGGCTGTGGGTGTAGATCACCGCGACCACGGGCTTTCGCGGCCGGTGCGCGTAGTAGAGTTCGAGAGCCGCGCGCGCGACCTCCGCGGTGGTCAGCGGATCGATCAGGATCAGTCCGCTGTCACCCTCGATCACCGTCATGTTGGCGATGTCGAAGCCGCGCAGCTGGTAGAGCCGGTCCGTGACCTTGAACAGCCCGTTGGCGAGGTTGAGGCGCGCCATGCGCCACAGGCTGGGATTGACCGTGTCGGGCGCCAGCTCGCCGTCGATGAAGGCATACTCGCCCAGGTTCCAGAGGACCGTGCCACCGCCGGTGCGCACGATCCCTTCAGGCACGGCCGC
>JBILYJ010000667.1:0-2554 GCA_044377795.1 Reyranella sp.
TCCGGCTGCGCGCCACGCCGCCCTTCAAGCGCGACGTCGAGAAGGTGGTCTACGATTTCGTCACCGAGTATCTCGAGACCAACCGCGTGGCGCCGGCCAACTACAAGCGCGCCGTCGATGCGTTCGGCGAAAAGGGTGTCGTCGATCTCGTGGGCGTCTGCGGCTACTACATGCTGGTGTCGATGACCCTCAACGTCTTCGAGATGCCCCTGCCGCCGGGCGAGCCCGACCCGCTGCCGTAGGCGGCGATGGATCTCGCGACGCTCGCGCTCTTCTTCGCAGCGGCCCTGGCGATCGCGATCTCGCCCGGACCGGGGATCTTCTACGTGGCGGCTCGCACGCTTGCGGGTGGCCGGAGCGAAGGCCTGGCCTCCAGCTTCGGCACGGGACTTGGTGGGCTGGTCCATGTGGCGGCCGGCGCCGTCGGTGTGTCGGCGCTGGTGATGGCCAGTGCCGAAGCCTTCACGATGCTGAAGCTCGCCGGCGCGGCCTATCTGGTATGGATCGGGATCAAGGCGATCCGCGAGGCCCGCCTTCCATTCGAGGCCAAGGCGGTCACGACGGGCGCGGCCAGGGCCTTTCGCGAGGGCATCGTCGTCGAAGCGCTCAATCCCAAGACCGCGGCCTTCTTCCTGGCCTTCCTGCCGCAGTTCGTCGATCCGTCGGCTGGTCCCGTATGGCTGCAGTTCATGGTGCTCGGTTTGATTTCCGTGGCGCTCAACACGGCAGTCGACGTCGTGGTCGCGGTGCTGGCGTCTCGAGCCCGTTCCATCGCCGTCGGGCGCCCGGCGATGCTGCGCCGCCTGCGCATGGCCGCGGGCGGTCTCATCGCGGCGCTCGGCCTGGCGCTTCTCTTCGCGCGGCGGCCTGCTTCCCTTTAGCTAATCCTCGAAGATCGCGACCGCGCGCGTCCAGCCGGCGGAGGCGCCGCGGATCTTGTGCGGGAAGCAGGCGATGGTGAAGCCGTCGCCGGGCAGCGATTCGAGATTGTGCAGCTTCTCGAGGTGGCAGTAGCCGATGTCGCGGCCGGCCTTGTGGCCTTCCCAGATGATCGACGGATCGTGGTCCTTCGCCCATTTCTGGGCAGTGAAAAAGAAGGGCGCGTCCCAGCTCCAGGCGTCCGTGCCGGTCAGCCGCACGCCCTTCTCCAGCAGGTAGATCGTGGCGTCGTAACCCATGCCGCAGCCGGCATTGACGTAGTCGTTGTTGCCGTAGCGCGAGCCCGCCCGCGTGTTGACCACGACGATCTCGAGCGGCTTCAGCTCATGGCCGATCCGCTTCAGCTCCTCCTCGACCTCGGCGGCGGTGATCACGTGGCCGTCCGGCTTGTCGCGGAAGTCGAGCTTCACGCCGGGCTGGAAGCACCATTCGAGCGGTACCTCGTCGATGGTGATGGCGCGCTCCCCCTTGTTCATCGTCGGATGGAAATGATAGGGCGCGTCGAGATGGGTGCCATTGTGGGTCGAGAGATTGACGTTCTCGACCGCCCAGCCCGCACCGTCGGGGAGGTCTTCCTTCCTGAGCCCGGGAAAGAAGCCGGCGATCTGGCCGGCCGTATCGGCATGCTTGTGATATTGAATCTTCGGCCCGAACGGCGGCGGATCGGAGATCACGTCGTTCTCGAGATAGATCGAAAGATCGACAAAACGGCGGGGCATTGGGCGTCCTCTTGTCAGGGACCTTTCAGCGCATCCACGATCGAACGTGTCAGCAACCTGCCGATGCACTTCTGGCCGAAATCGTTGAGATGGAGCCCGTCGAGCTGCACGAACTGGGCGTATGGCATCCCGTCGTCGTACCAGCCACGCATGATGTCGTAGCGTCGGAACAGGCCGGCGGAATAGTCCCTGGCCGCATCGGCCATGATCTTCTCGTAGGCTTCCTTGTCGGGCGCGGCGACGACCGCCGGCACGTATTGCAGGTTCATCAGGATGAAGTCCGCGCCCAGCGACTTGCCGAGCCTCAGGCCGCCGCGCAGCGTGCTGTCGAACTTGTCGAGCGGCATGTGACGGATGGCGGCGTTGGTGCCGGTCTGCCAGATGACCAGCGAGGCCGGGTTTTCCTGCAACTCGACCTGCATGCGGGCGGCCATCTCCTCGACGTCCTGGCCGCCGATCCCGCGGTTGATCACCTCGATGTCGATGCCGGGCAGGGCCTTCTCCAGGCCGATGCGGAGCTGCGTGGGATAGGCGAAGGCGGGATTCGACACGCCATATCCCGCGGTCGTCGACGAACCCAGGGCAATGATCCGAAGCTGTTTGCGCTCGGCGATCGCCTTGCGCGCAATCGGCAGGTTCGTCCCCAGCGCGAGCAGGGCCGGCGTGGCACGGCACAGGGTCATTGATTTCGCGTGGGCCGTTCCGCCCACCGCGAACAGGAGGATTGCGACCAGAAGGGCGATCGACCGGCTCATCGGGGGGCCCCGGTTGCTGCCTGTACACGAGCCGGCGCACGCGCGTTCCCGCGCTTGAACCACGCGGCAATGTAGGCGGCCACGCACATGATGACGATGCCGAGGAGGCTCACGACAATCTGCGACAAAATCGAATCTTCA
>JBILYJ010000669.1:0-2540 GCA_044377795.1 Reyranella sp.
CGAACGTCAAGGGCAAGAACCCGTTCAAGGACAAGAAGGTGCGCGAGGCCATCCATCGCTCGATCGACGTCGACGCGATCAAGCGCACCGTGATGCGCGGCCAGTCGTTCCCCACCGACCTGATGGTCGCGCCGGGCATCAACGGCTACATGAAGGAACTCGACAAGCGGCCGGCCCTCCTGAAGCCGGAAGAGGCCAAGAAGATGCTGGCCGACGCGGGCTATCCGAACGGCTTCGAGACCGGGATGGACTGCCCCAACGACCGCTACGTCAACGACGAGAAGATCTGCCAGGCCGTTGTGGCGATGCTGGCCAAGATCGGCATCAAGGTGAACCTGCGAGCCCAGACCCGTAACCTCTACTTCGCCAAGATCCTGCGCAAAGCCGACCTGTCGCCCGGCGATACCAGCTTCTACATGCTGGGCTGGTCGCCGGCGCAGACTTACGACGTCCACAACGTCTTCGAGGCGCTGATCCAGACGCCGAACAAGGCGACCAAGAAGGGCCAGTTCAATGCCGGCGGTTATTCCAACCCGGCGCTCGACAAGCTGGCCGACGCCATCGAGCAGGAAACCGACAAGGCCAAGCGCGACGCCATGATCAAGGAAGCGACCAAGCTCTACGTCGACGATTTCGCCTACGTTCCCCTGCATCAGCAGGCGGTCGTGTGGGCGGCGCGCAAGAACGTTGACCTGGTGCAGCCTGCCGACAACAGCTTCCCGCTGCGCTTTGTCACCGTGAAGTAGCGGCGCCACGACAAACTCAAATCGGCCCCGGTTGCAGCACCTGCGACCGGGGCCGGTTCCGTTTTGGTGCCTTTCCCGTCAGGCCCGCCACCGGATCACGCCAACAGATGCTCGCCTTCATCCTCCGACGTATCCTGCAATCGAGTGCCGTGCTGCTTGCGGTCGGTCTGGTTGCGTTCTCGCTGTTCCGCTACGTCGGCGATCCGGTCAATGCGATGGTCGGCCAGGACACCTCGATGGAGGAGCGCGACGCGCTGCGCGAGAAGCTCGGGCTCAACGACCCGGCGCCGGTGCAGTTCTTCCATTTCATCGCCAATGCGGCGCGGGGCAATTTCGGTCTGTCCTTTCGTACGTCTGAGCCGGTGGGTCGCCTGATCCTGGAGCGCGTGCCGGCGACCCTCGAGCTTTCCTTTTGTGCCGCCGTGTTCGTGCTGTTCGTCGGCGTGCCGATGGGCGTTTATACCGGCCTTTACCCCAAGCACTGGTCGAGCCGGCTGCTGCAGGCGATTTCCCTGATCGGCATTTCGCTGCCGACGTTCCTGATCGGCATTCTCCTGATCCTGGTGTTCGCCGTGACGCTGCACTGGCTGCCGTCATTCGGTCGCGGCGACACCGTGAGGGTCGGCTGGTGGGTCACCAATTTCCTGACCGTGTCGGGCCTCAAGGCGCTGATCCTGCCGTCCATCACGCTTGGCCTGTTCCAGCTCACGCTCATCATGCGCCTGGTGCGCTCGGAGATGCTGGAAGTGATGCGCACCGAATACATCAAGTTCGCGCGGGCGCGCGGGCTGACCAACCGGGCGATCAACTTCGGGCACGCGCTCAAGAACACGCTGGTCCCGGTGATCACCGTCGCCGGCCTGCAGCTCGGCAGCCTGATCGCTTTCGCCGTCGTCACCGAGACCGTGTTCGCGTGGCCGGGCGTCGGCCAGCTCTTCATCCAGTCGGTGCAGTTTTCCGACATCCCGGTGATGGCGGCCTATCTGCTGCTGATCGGGTTGTTCTTCGTGCTGGTCAATCTCATCGTCGATCTTCTCTATTTCGCCGTCGACCCTCGCCTGCGCAGCCAGGGTGGCAGCGCGCGCGTGGCGGGACACTGACATGGCGGCGGCATCGAGATCGGGCCTTTCGGGCTGGCTGCACCGTGTGTCCGACAGCGACGTCTGGTGGAGTTTCAAGTCGTCGCCCATGACGGTGGCGGCGGCGGTTGCCACCTTCCTGATCATCGCCGTGGCCTTCCTGTCGCCGGTCCTGGCGCCGCACACACCGTTCGATCCGGCCACGCTCAGCCTCAGCGACGGACTTAAGCCGCCTGTCCTGGTGTCTCCGGATGGCGAATGGGCCTTCCCGCTCGGCACCGACGACCAGGGCCGCGACGTGCTGTCCTCGATTATGTACGGCACGCGCCTGTCGCTGATCGTGAGCCTCGCCGCCGTGGCGGTGGCGATGGTGCTCGGCATATCGCTCGGTCTGATCAGCGGCTATTTCGGTGGCGCGATCGATGCCGTGATCATGCGCGTGGCCGACGTCCAGCTCACCTTTCCGGCAATCCTCGTGGCGCTTCTCATCGACGGCGTGGTGCGCGGTCTCATCTCGGTGAAGCGTCACGACGAGATCGCCATCTTCGTCGTCGTCGGCGCGATCGGCCTTTCCTTCTGGGTGAGCTACGCCCGCACCGTGCGCGGCTCGGTGATGGTCGAGAAGAAAAAGGAATACGTACAGGCGGCGCGGGTGATCGGCCTGCCGCCGCTGCTGATCATGGTGCGCCACGTCCTGCCCAACGTCACCGGGCCG
>JBILYJ010000668.1:0-2540 GCA_044377795.1 Reyranella sp.
CGCCAGCTCCTTCGAGCCGTCGGCCTTCTCCCGGTAAACTTTTAACGGCACCTGCGCGATGCCGTCGGCCAGGACACGCAGGCAGGCGAACACCGTCGAGACTTTTAGCGCGCTGTCGACGTTGACCGACACGCCGGCCCGCGAGTTCTGCTGACCGAACAGCGCCGCCCAACTGAGGTTCCCCGCATCGGTCGTCTTCAGCTCGCGGCGCCGCAGCCCTGATGCCATGGCACTGAATAGTCCTGCCATCAGCCGGCCGCGCGGTTGCCAAGCGCGATCAGCAGGGTGCCGGCGATAAGCAGGAATCCACCCACGATGAAGCCGGCGGGCGGGTAGATCATCCAGGCGCCGTAGGAGACCAGGCCAACACCGCAGAGGCCCGCCAGATCGCGGACAAGACTGGGCACCGCCATTGCGATTGTGCGTACGGCGGCGGCGAGCAGCTTCATCATGGTTCCCTCTAAAGAACGAGCATCTCGCTCGACCGCAGATACGACCGGCCGGCGGACTGCGGATTCATCGCCATCAAGGCCACCGCGTTGAACGCTGCCATCAGCGGATCGATCTTGGCGGTGCCTGACGCCTGTTTCGTGATCACGATGGCATTGCCCTTGGGTTCTACCCTGGCGTTGCCCACTGCCCAGGCCATCAGGCCAAGGCCGCCATGGCTAAAAGTGCCGTCGGCCAGCTTGCGTTCAGCGGTCTTGATCGCGCCGGTGAGCTTCCAACCCTGCGTGATGCCGACCACCCTGTCATTGCCGGCAATCCCCACCTCGGCCAGTGCGTCCACGATGGCGCCGACGCCGAATGGATCGAGGCCGACCGAGCCCAGCTTGCCACTCTCGTCGATCCGCTCGGCCAGGGCCGCGATCTCGGCGATGTCGTCGCCCAGGTTGGTGACGATCCGCAGGTCGCCGGCGATCTCGAAGTCGCGGAGTACCGAAGCCTCGCTCTTGCGCCGCTCCAGCACCGAACCGTGCGCCCAGGCGCGCGACCACAGCAGCCACTGCCGAGTGATGCTGTCGCGGCCAAGCACCGCGAGACCCAGCAGATCGTCCAGGCCGCCACCGTCGATGCCGATCACCACCACCTCGCTCCGCTCGATCAGGGCGTCCAGGGTAAGCGTCTTGTCGCCTGCCCGCTGCCAGAGATCGGCGCCGACCCAGCGGTCGGAACGCAGCGCCAACCCGATCTCGATGTTGAGATGCTGGGAGGCCCAGCGAATGATCTCGCCCTGCCCCTTCGCCTTCGCCTGCGCCCAGTCGTCCTCCAGTCGCTTGATCGTGACCGACCGGTCCCGGTTCGGCGTCACCATCCACCACTTGCTGGAATCCTGCCAAGCCGGCGGGTCAGCGGTGTCGTTGGCGATGTCCTCGGGGAACTCGTAGAGCACCGGGAGCATCGCTCCCCGGGCCTTACCGTCCCGGATGGCGCGCGCCACCATCAGCTCGGCTCGAAACGCCCCTCGTGGCGGCTCGTCGGACTGGGTCGTGATGAACACCAGGAAGCCCTCGGGGTTGGGCAGCAGGCCGCCCCGCAGCTGGCCGATGATGCGCTCGGCCGCCGCCACCTTGGCGATCTCGTGCAGCTCGTCGAGCAGTACGCCCGTGGGCTTCACGCCCGTCAGCACCGTGGTGTCGAACGCCTTGATCTCCAGCGTCGCCTTGGTCCGCCGATCCGTAATCTTGCGCAGGTGCTCCTGCACATGCAGGCGCTTGCGCAGGAACCCGTCGGGGTCCTTGTCGACCATCCCGAGGGCCTGGCTGAAGGCGATGTGTGCCAGCGACACCGTCGGCGCCACCAGCAGGAACTCCGCCCGTGGCCGCTCGTTCATCAGCAGCGTCGTCACCATCAGCGCTGCCGCATAAGAGGTCTTCGAACTCTTCTTCGGCGCCAGCAGGAAGATCTCCCGGATCATCCGCTCCCGGGCCACCGGATCGAACGAGCCGTGCAGGGCGCCCACGATCTCGCGGAACCAATCCGCCCCGGCCTCCGCCAATGCCGGCGTGCCGATCACGTCCGGCAGCCGAAGCTTGTTGAAGATCGCTATCGCCCGGTTGGCCTGGGCCCGATTGAGGTGCGGCAGATCAGGCAGCAGCGATCGCCCCGCCCGGATGCGCTCGCGCCAATCCGGTACGGCCAGCGACCACGGCTCCATCTCAGTTGACCAGGCGGCCCCACTCGTTGCCCTCGCCCGCCGTCAGCGCGTCACGTTCGGCAGACTCCTTCTTGCCCAGCGGCTCCTCCACCCGCTTCGGCGCGTACTCCGACCAGCCCGCCCGCACTTTCAGCCAGAAGATCGCGGCCGACAGGCCCTCGCGGGTTGGCTTGCACGCCATCGTGAACAGATTTTGCGCGACCTTGGCGGTAGCCTTGATGCCTCCTAGTTCGATCTGGTCGACGTAGTGGAACCTGAGCGTCTTCGGGTCGATGCCAACCAGGCGGGCAATCTCGTCCTGGGGGATGCCGAAGCCCGACAGGGATTCGACCATGTTGCGGGTTTCGTCGGTCGGCGTGTGTGCAGGCCGACCGCGTCCAGG
>JBILYJ010000670.1:0-2531 GCA_044377795.1 Reyranella sp.
CCTGGTCGTCGCCGAGGCGTCGGTCGGCAAGGGCCTGATCATGAAGCGCTTCCAGACGCGCGGCCGTGGCCGCGCCGCCGGTATCGTCAAGCCGTTCGCTCATCTCACCATCGTGGTGCGTGAGCGCGCCGAGACGGAGGAAAAGTAATGGGTCAGAAGGTCAATCCGATCGGCCTGCGGCTCGGTATCAACCGGACCTGGGATTCGCGCTGGTACGCCGAAGGTGCCGAATATTCGAAGATGCTCCACGAGGACATCCACATCCGCAAGGTGCTGCGCGAGCGGCTCGCCCAGGCGGGTGTCGCGAAGATCATCATCGAGCGTCCGGCCAAGCGCGCCCGCGTCACGATCCACACCGCCCGTCCGGGCGTGGTGATCGGCAAGAAGGGCGCCGACATCGAAAAGCTGCGCGGCGACCTCGCCAAGATGACGAAGGGCGAAGTGGCCCTGAACATCGTCGAGATCCGCAAGCCCGAAGTCGACGCGACCCTGATCGCCGAGAACATCGCCCAGCAGCTCGAGCGCCGTGTTGCGTTCCGCCGCGCCATGAAGCGCGCCGTTCAGTCGGCGATGCGCCTGGGCGCCCTCGGTATCCGCATCAATTGCTCGGGCCGTCTCGGCGGCTCGGAAATCGCCCGCATGGAATGGTACCGCGAAGGTCGCGTGCCGCTGCACACGCTGCGCGCCGACATCGACTACGGCACCGCCACGGCATTCACCACCTTCGGCACCTGCGGTGTGAAGGTCTGGGTGTTCAAGGGCGAGATCATGGCGCATGACCCGATGGCGCACGACAAGCGCGCCGAGGAAGCGGCGCCGCAACGGACGCCGGCGCGTGTCGAGCGCACCGAGCAGAGGGACGCGTAATCCACCATGCTGCAACCCAAGCGCACCAAGTACCGCAAGGCCTTCAAGGGTCGTATCAGCGGCGCTGCCAAGGGCGGCTTCAACCTCGACTTCGGCTCCTACGGGCTGAAGGCGATGGAGCCGGATCGCCTGACGGCGCGCCAGATCGAGGCGGCCCGCCGCGCCATCACGCGTCACATGAAGCGTGCCGGCCGCGTGTGGATCCGGGTGTTCCCGGACGTTCCGGTGTCGAAGAAGCCGGCGGAAGTCCGCATGGGCTCCGGCAAGGGCGCTCCCGAGTTCTGGGCGGCGCGCGTGAAGCCGGGTCGCATCCTGTTCGAACTGGAAGGCGTGTCCGGCACGATCGCCAAGGAAGCCCTGGCGCTCGGCGCGGCCAAGCTGCCGATCAAGACCCGCTTCGTTTCTCGCGTCGGCGCCGAAGGCTGAGGGAGAAGGACATGAAGGCCACCGATCTGCGTCCCAAGACCAACGACGAGCTCAAGAACGAGCTCGGCAACCTTCGCAAGGAGGCGTTCAACCTGCGCTTCCAGAAGGCTGGGGGCCAGCTGCAGAAGACTTCCCGCGCGCGCCAGATTCGTCGCGACATCGCCCGCATCAAGACGGTGCAGGGCGAGAAGGCCGCCGGTTAAGGAGCACGAAATGCCGAAGCGTATCCTGGAAGGCGTCATCGTCAGCGACAAGATGGACAAGACCATCGTCGTGAAGGTCGAGCGTCGCGTTCAGCACCCGATCTACAAGAAGTTCATTCGCAAGTCGAAGAAGTACCACGCGCACGATGAAGCCAATGCCTGCAAGGGCAAGATCGGCGAGATCGTTCGTATCCGCGAGTGCCGCCCGTTGTCCAAGACCAAGAGCTGGGAAGTTCTGGTCGAAGGCGCCAAGGCTTAAGCGGTCGGAGCATTAACTCATGATTCAGATGCGAACCAACCTCGAGGTCGCCGATAATTCGGGCGCCCGTCGAGTCCAGTGCATCAAGGTGCTGGGCGGCTCACGCCGCAAGTACGCCAGCGTCGGCGACGTCATCGTCGTGTCGATCAAGGAAGCCATTCCGCGCGGCAAGGTGAAGAAGGGCGAGGTGCATCGCGCCGTCGTCGTCCGCACGTCGTTCGCGCTGCGCCGCCCCGACGGCAGCGCCATCCGCTTCGACCGCAACGCCGCCGTCCTCATCAGCAAGCAGGACGAGCCGATTGGCACGCGTATCTTCGGACCGGTGACGCGCGAGCTGCGCGCCAAGAAGTTCATGAAGATCATCTCGCTTGCGCCTGAGGTGCTCTAGCCATGGCAACGAAACTGAAGATCAAGAAGGGCGACCGGGTGAAGGTCATCACCGGTGGCAGCAAGGGCAAGGTAGGCGACGTCCTGCGTGTTTTCCCCAAGGAGAACCGCCTGGTCGTTTCCGGCGTGAACATGATCAAGCGTCACACCAAGCCCAGCCGTGCGGAAGCCGGCGGAATCATCGAACGCGAGGCCACGATCCACGTCTCCAACGTGGCCCTGCTGGATCCCAAATCGGACAAGCCGACGAAGGTCGGTTTCCGGTTCCTTGAAGACGGCCGCAAGGTGCGCGTAGCGCGTGCCTCCGGCGAGACCATCGACCGCTAGGAGAACGGGCCATGCCCGCGCGTCTGCAAGAGCACTATATCAAGTCCGTGCGTGAAGCGCTC
>JBILYJ010000160.1:0-9817 GCA_044377795.1 Reyranella sp.
TATCTGGAGCCGCGGCTCGGGACGATGATGCTCGCGCAGGAAACCTTCAACGCCTACAACTCCTTCATCCTGCTCGCCGTGCCGTTCTTCCTGCTGACGGCCAATCTGATGAGCGTCGGCGGCATCACCGACCGTCTGGTGGCGCTGTCGCGCGCCATCGTCGGCAGCTTCCCGGGCTCGCTGGCCCAGATCAACGTGGTGCTCTCGGTGTTCTTCGCCGGCATCTCCGGCTCATCGACCGCCGACGCCGCCAGTCAGAGCAAGATCTTCATCGATGCGCAGACGCGCGAGGGCTACGACCTCTCCTTCTCGATCGCCATCACCGCGGTCTCCGCCGTGCTGGCGGTGGTCATTCCGCCCTCGATCCTGATGATCGTGTGGGGCGGCCTGATCTCGACCTCGATCGGCGCGCTCTACCTCGCGGGCGTCGTCCCCGGCCTGCTGATCGCCGGCGCGCAGATGGTCACGGTGCACGTCTATGCCGTGAAGCGCGGCTATCCGACCTATCCGCGCGGCACGTTCCGCCAGCTCCTCTGCTCGATCTGGGTGGCGATCCCGGCCTTGATGACACCCGTCATCATCGTCGGCGGCATCCTGGCCGGCTGGTTCACGGCCACGGAATCGGCCTGCGTGGCGGTGCTCTACTCGGCCGTGCTGTCGATCGTGGTCTATCGCGAGATGGGACCGAAGGAGCTGTACAAGGCGCTGGTCGACACCGGTAAGCTCGCTTCCGTGGCGCTGTTCTGCATCGGCACCGCCTCGGCCTTCGGCTGGCTGCTGGCCTACTACAGGATTCCGCAGGAGCTGCTGGCCAACGTCACCACCTGGGGCATGGGCCCGATCGGCGTCGGCTTCTTCATCGCCTTCGTGTTCCTGGTCGTGGGCTGCTTCCTCGACGCCATTCCCGCGATCATCATCGTCGGCACGGTGCTGGAGCCGCTCGCCAAGTCGGTGAGCATGGATCCCGTCCACTTCGCGATCGTCTCGATCGTGTCCCTGGCGTTCGGGCTGGTGACGCCGCCCTACGGGCTCTGCCTCATGATCTCCTGCGCCGTCGCCGGCGTGCCGTTGCGCTATGCGCTCAAGGACACGCTCATCATGCTGGTGCCGATGATGGTGGTGCTGGCGGCGATGATCATATGGCCCGACATCGCCCTCTTCCTGCCCCGGCTGATCGCGCCTGAACTGCTCAAGTAGAGGGCTGCTGAAGCAGAGCCTCAGAACCCGCCCGCCAGCGACCTCTCTCCCTGCTCGCGGCGGATGGCATGGAAGCCTTCGACCGTGCGCCGGATGATCTCGGCGACCGGCAGCACCTCGTGGATCAGGCCGACGGTCTGGCCGGCAAGCGCCAGCGAGGCTTCCATGTCGCCGCCGAAATAGACGTCCTTCACCGACGCGAGGATCGAGCGGTCGAACGAACCCTCGCGCTCGATCTCCGCCGTGCGCTTGGTCTTCAGCGCACGCACGCACGGCGTCGACTTGCGATTGAGCATCACCGTGCCGGTATCGTCGGCATCGACGATCGCCTGCTTGTAGTTCGCATGCACCGGACACTCGGCCGCACTGACGAATCGCGTCCCCATCTGGATGGCTTCGGCGCCGAGTGCGAAGGCCGCCGCCATGCCGCGCCCGTCGCAGATGCCGCCGGCGGCGATCATCGGCACGTCGGTCCGTTCCCTCACCGCCTGCAACAGGACCAGCGTGGAGACATCGTCGGGATTCTTGAAGCCGCCGCCCTCGCCGCCTTCGACGATCAACCCGTCGACGCCGGCGTCGACCGCCTTCAGCGCCGAGGAGAGGTTGGGCACGACGTGATAGACGACCAGCCCGGCCGCCTTGAGCGTCGGCAGCAGCTTGGCCGGTGAGCCTGCCGAGGTGGTGACGAACTTCACGCCGGACTTCGCCACCAGATCGACGACGCGCGGCTCGCGGATGAAGAGCAGCGGCAGGTTCACGCCGAACGGCTTGTCGGTCAGGTCCTTCATCCTGGCGATCTCGGCCAGGCAGGCATCGACCTCACCGCTCGAGGTCTCGATGATGCCGAGACCACCGGCATTGGAGACCGCCGAGGCCAGTTGGCTGCGCGCGATGTACCCCATCGGCGCCTGCACGATCGGATACGTCGCGCCGGTATGGGCGAGCACGCGGTTCATTGGCTTCTCCTCACGGCATGTTGCGTACGCGGTCCCAGGCGGCGGTGAAGTTGGGCGCCTTGTCGGGACGGCAGGGCAGCGCGCGCTTGGGGTTGGGATCCTCGATGAAGATGTCGCGCAGCCGGGCGGCGCAGGCATCCTGCACGACGACGCCATGGCCCTGGGCCCGGAACACGACGTTGCGCGAGGCGGACAATGTCTTCGCGGCCTCGCGCGCCCAGGCGGGCGGCGTCAGCCAGTCGTACCCGCCGCTCAGGAGCAGCGTCGGCACCTCGGACTTCACCGGCTGGCGTTCCGCGGCCGGCGCGGGCGCGACGCGCCAGACCGGACAGAAGGTCGGCGACTTGCTCGACCGGGCGTTCAGGCCATAGACCCCGTTGCTCTCGATCGCCTTGCGCCGGGCCATCCGGTCCACCGTCGGCCAGGTCTCACGGCATTCGACGCTGTTGTAGAGCCCGTCGAACTGCTGGGCGTTCTGCTCGAGCAGCCCGCCGTCGTTGGTCTCGAGATCCTCGGCGTAGAGCTTGAGCAGCCGCAGGTCGCCGCGCTGCGCCGCCGCCACCGTTTCGGGGATGGCGGCGACTTCGCCCTCGCGCATCATGTTCAGCAGCACCATCAGCACCTGCGTGCCATCGAGCTGCACCGGATGCGGACCGTCCTCCAGCGTGAGCGCGATTTCGATCGGCGTCCGTTCCGCCGCCTCGATCAGGCCTTCGAGGGTGGCGCGCAGGGTCGGATGACGTTCGCGGCACACGGCATCGGCGGCGCAGTCGGCGTAAAGCTGCTCGAAGGCGCGACGCACGATGGCCGGCTCGTTCTGCTCGCCATTGACCTGGGGCGGATAGACGCCGTCGAGGACCGCCGCGCGCACCAGGTCGGGATGGCGGCGCATCACCTCGAGCGCCCAGCGGGAGCCGTAGGACACGCCGTAGATGTTGATCTTGCTCTGGCCCAGTGCCGCGGCGAGGTCGGCCACGTCGTCGGCCAGGGCCGGCGTCGTGTACATGCCGAGATCGATCTTGCGGCGGTCCAGCCCGGCCCGGCAGCGCCCCAGGATCTCGCGCTCCTGCTGCTCGGTCACGGCGCGGCGGCGCGCCCTGGCCGGGTCCGAGGTGCGCGGGTCGAAGCAGTCGAGGTTGGGCGACGACCCGCCGGCCCCGCGCTGGCTCAGGATGACGACGTCGCGGCGGCGGCGGATGGCGGCCGTCTCGTTCCACCAGTCGCCCTCGCTGAGCGCGTCCGCGCCTGGCGTCGAGGCGACCAGCGGCGAGTCGCCGGGGCCGCCCGAGAGGTAGATCATCGGCTCGACGCCGGCGGTCCGCTTGGCCTTGAGGATCGCCACCTTCAGCTTGATCTCGCGGCCCAGCGGCTGCTCGCGGTTCTCCAGCACCGTCAGGACGAAGCATTCGACCCTGTCGCCCTTCGGCGGCTTGAAGGTGCAGCGCTCGCGGTCCAGTCGCGGCGCCGCCTCGGCACTTCCTGCCAAAGCCACCAGGAATGCTGCCAAGCCGCCCAGGAACCGCACTCGCGCCATGGATATCTTCTGCCACATCGAAGCTTGTGACGGCATGAAGTAATTCTATGGAAACCATAAGGCAGGACATCTTGCCAGTTCGGGTAAGCCGCCTCAGGTTGCGGCCATGACCCAACGCTCCTACTGGACCGCCGTCTGGTGCGGCTTCCTCGTCCTCACCATCGGCCTCGGCGTCCGCCAGAGCTTCGGCATCTTCCTGAAGCCGATCTCCGCCGAGCTCCATGTCGGCCGTGAACTCTTCTCCTTCGGCACGGCGCTGTCGATGCTGCTGATGGGCGTCATCGCGCCCTTCTCGGGCCGGCTGGCCGACCGGTTCGGCTCGGCGCCGACCATCGCCGGCGGCGGGGCAATCTATGTCGTGGGCATGATCGTTACCGCCACGATGCATGACGGTTTCATGCTGATCGTGGGCAACGTGCTGGTCGGCATCGGCCTGTCGGCAGCGACCTTCGGCCCGGTCCTGGGCGTCATCCTGCGCGTGGCCCCGCCCGCCAAGCAGGCGCTGGCGGTGGGCATCTGTTCGGCCGGCAGTTCGTTCGGCCAGTTCTTCATCGTGCCGCTGGCCGCCGTCCTGCTGAACTATTTCGGCGACTGGCGCCCCACCATGTGGACGCTGACCTTCCTCGCCCTGGTCATGATCGTGCTGCCGCTCGGCCTCAACGACCGCAAGGAGATCGCGGCCTCCAGGCGCGGCAGCGGCGGCAGCCAGACCACCGGCGCGGCGCTGTCCGAGGCCTTCGCCCAGCGCAGCTTCGTGCTGCTGGTGGTCGGCTACTTCGTCTGCGGCTTCCATGTCGCCTTCGTCGGCGGCCATCTGCCGGCCTACATCTCCGACAAGGGGATCGGCCTGTCGCTATTCGGGATCGACCTGTCGCCGGCCGAGCTCGGCGGCTGGGCGATCGGCATGGTTGGTCTCTTCAACATCGCCGGCGCCATCCTGTGGAGCTCGATGGGCAACCGGTTCAAGCGCAAGAACCTCCTGTCGACGCTCTACCTGCTGCGCTCGCTGGTCTTCCTGGGCTTCATGATCGCGCCGCTCTCGGCCGCCTCGGTGCTGGTCTTTGCGGCAGCGCTGGGCTTCCTGTGGCTGGGCACGGTGCCGCTCACCACCTCGCTGGTCGGCTACATCTTCGGGCCGGTCCACGTCACCATGCTGAACGGCATCGTCTTCTTCGGCCACCAGGTCGGCAGCTTCTTCGGCGGCTGGGGCGGCGGTCGCCTGTTCGACCTGCAGGGCAACTACGACATGATGTGGTGGATCTCGATCGCGCTCGGCCTCGTCTCGGCGGCGCTGCACTACCCGATCGTCGAGGAGCGCCTGTCCCGTCCGATGGCAATGCCGCAACCGGCATGACCGCAGGCTGGCGCCCCGTGCTGCTGTGGGGGCTGGCCAGCCTGGTCGCGGCCGCGACGATCCTGTCGTTCGTTCTGTGGGGGCTGAACGGTCCTGCCTATCTCGTCGACCTGATCGCGGCCTATTGCCTGTAGCATTTGCCTCCCCGTTCAAATGGGGAGGGACTCTTAGAGCACGAACTTCGAGAGGTCGGCGTTCTTGGCCAGCTCGCTGACATGCGCGCGGACATAGGCCGCGTCGATCTCGATCTTGGTGTTCGGCTTGTCGGAGGCGGTGAAGCTGATCTCCTCCAGCAGCTTTTCCATCACCGTGTGCAGCCGGCGCGCGCCGATATTCTCGACCGTCTCGTTGATGTCGGCCGACAGCCGCGCCAGTTCGTCGATCGCATCGGACGTGAAGTCGATCTCGACCTTCTCGGTCGCCATCAGCGCCTTGTACTGCTTGACCAGGCTGGCTTCCGGCTCGGTCAGGATGCGGCGGAAATCCTCCTGGCTGAGCGAGGCCAGGCTGACGCGGATCGGCAGGCGGCCCTGCAGCTCCGGCAGCATGTCCGACGGCTTGGCGAGATGGAAGGCGCCGGAGCATATGAACAGGACATGGTCGGTCTTCACCGGGCCATGCTTGGTGTTCACCGTCGTGCCCTCGATCAGCGGCAGCAGGTCGCGCTGCACGCCTTCGCGGCTCACGTCGCCGCCACCGCGGTATTCGCTGCGCGCGGTGATCTTGTCGATCTCGTCGATGAAGACGATGCCGTTCTGCTCGACCATGTCGCGCGCCTCGCGGACGACCCGCTCCTGGTCGAGGAGCTTGTCGCTCTCCTCACGCAGCAGCGTCTGGTGGCTCTCGGCCACGGTCATCTTGCGCTTCCTGGTGCGGCCGCCGAACGCCTTGCCCAGCATGTCGCCGATATTGATCATGCCGACCGACGCGCCGGGCTGGCCCGGCACCTCGAACTGCATCGGTCCGCCCGAATCGGCGACCTCGATCTCGATCTCGCGATCGTCGAGTTCGCCGGCGCGCAGCTTGTGGCGGAACCGCAGCTTCGTCTCCTCGCTGGCACTGGCGCCGCACAGCGCCTCGACGACGCGGTCCTCGGCCGCCAGCTCGGCCTTGGCCTTCACGTCCTTGCGCAGGCTTTCGCGCGCCATCTCGATGGCGGCTTCCATCAGGTCGCGCGCGATCTGCTCGACGTCGCGACCGACATAGCCGACCTCGGTGAACTTGGTCGCCTCGACCTTGAGGAACGGCGCGTTGGTGAGCTTGGCCAGGCGGCGCGCGATCTCGGTCTTGCCGACGCCGGTCGGGCCGATCATCAGGATGTTCTTGGGCAGCACCTCGTCGCGCAGCGAATCGGAAAGCTGCAGGCGGCGCCAGCGGTTGCGCAGCGCGATGGCGACGGCGCGCTTGGCCTCCTGCTGGCCGATGATGTGCTTGTCGAGCTCGGAGACGATTTCGCGCGGGGAAAAGTCGTTACTCATGGGGATGTCAGAGCTTCTCGATGACGATGTTGTGGTTGGTGTAGACGCAGATGTCGGCGGCGATCTTCATCGACTTGCGGGCGATCGCCTCGGCATCGAGCCCCTCCACGTCGATCAGCGCCCGCGCGGCCGAGAGCGCGTAGTTGCCGCCCGACCCGATGGCGATGATGCCGCCCTCGGGCTCCAGCACGTCGCCCGTGCCGGACAGCAGCAGCGACACATCCTTGTCGGCCACCGCCATCAGCGCCTCGAGCTTCCGCAGGTAGCGGTCGGTGCGCCAGTCCTTGGCGAGCTCGATCGCGGCGCGCAGGAGCTGCCCGGGATGGCGCTCCAGCTTGGCCTCGAGCCGTTCGAACAGCGTGAAGGCGTCGGCCGTCGCGCCGGCGAAGCCCGCGATGATCTGGCCGTTGCCGATCCGGCGGACCTTCCTGGCGTTACCCTTGACGATGGTCTGGCCCATCGACACCTGGCCGTCGCCGGCCATCACGACCTGGCCGTCCTTGCGAACCGAGAGGATGGTCGTGGCATGCCAGCCCGGACCGGAGGAACTGTCTGATTGTGCGGAAGACATGCGCCCTAAATAGGGATTCACAGGCACAAATCAATCACGACCTCTGGCTCGCGCAGGCGGCGTGCTAACGTCCGTCCATGAGTGAATCAGCCCAGAGCGACCCCGTCATCGTCATCGGCGCCGGAATCGTCGGGGCCGCCACGGCCCGCGCCCTGCAGCGCAACGGCCACAAGGTGACCCTTCTCGACAGCGCCGAGCCCGGCAACGCGACCTCGTTCGGCAATGCCGGCTTCCTGTCCGTCGACAGCCTGATCCCGCTGGCGCGGCCGGCCACCCTGAAGAAGGTGCCGCAGATGCTGATGGACCGGAACGGTCCGCTCACCGTGCATCCGCCCAGCCTGCCCTGGCTGCTGCCCTGGATGGCGCGCTTCGCGCTGGCGGCGATGAGCGCGACCGAGGTGCAGAAGGGCAAGGACATGTTCCGGCCGCTGATGCTCGAGGCCGACATCGCCTGGAAGGCCGAGATCCAGGCCTCGGGCCTCGGCGAGCTGTTCCGCACCCGCGGCGCGCTCTACGTCTATGAGAGCGAGGCCTCGTTCCTGGGCACCGACGAGATGCGCGGGCTGCAGTCGGGCAAGGGCACGGAGTTCGAGATCGTCGACGGCAACCGGGCGCGCGAGCTGGCGCCGGGCCTCAGCCCGACCATCGTGCGCGGCATCCACTATCCCAACGGCACGCACACGATCAATCCGCACAAGGTGGTCGCGACCCTGGTCGAGCGGTTCACCGCCGAGGGCGGGACCATCGTGCGCGGCCGCGTGCGCGGCTTCCGGCGCGACGGCAACCGCGTGACGGCGGTGCAGCTCACCGACTCCGAGCTGCCCGCCAGTGCCGTGATGATCTCGGCCGGCCGCGCCTCTGGCGAGCTGACGCGTCTGCTCGGCTTCAACGCGCCGCTGGTCGCCGAGCGCGGCTATCACGTGATGGTGGCGCCCGACAATGTGCGCTTCGACCTGCCGGTCAGCCCGCCCGACCGCGGCCTGTTCTTCACGCCGATGAGCGAAGGCCTGCGCATCGCCGGCACCGTCGAGCTGGCGGCACCGCATCAGCCGCCGTCCTGGCATCGCGCCGATCTCCTGAAGAAGCACCTCAAGGACATCTTCCCCGGTGTCGGCGGCGCCGAACTGAGCCGCTGGATCGGCGAGCGTCCCACCTTGCCCGACTATCGTCCCGCCATCGGCCGCGCGCCGCGTCTCGCCAACGTCTATTGCGGCTACGGCCACCAGCATCTCGGCCTGACGCTGGCCACCGCGACGGGCCGCCTGATCGCCCGCCTGATGGACGGCGAGCAACTGCCCAGCGCCCTTCAGGCCTGCGATCCCGGCCGTTTTGGATGACCGCGCAGGCGACGCTGCGGCTCGAAGGCGCCGTGGTTCGCCATCACCGACGACCTGCCGCAATACGAAGGGCATGTGATGTCTTGATCATGCTCACCCCGTCATACGGCAGGGCGATCGCTTATGACGTTTCCCGTCGTCTCGACCGGAGCGCGCAGCGCGGAGTGGAGAGACCTTCTTTCCACCAATTGCCGGCTTTTTGTCGATGGAAGGTCTCTCCACTCCGCACCTTCGGTGCTCCGGTTCGGGCGGGGTAACCCCCGCCCTGAGACGACGGGAATCTTACGTGCGACAGCCCTCCCCGTTTCACGGAAGAGGAAAGACTCAGAGAGTCTTGCCGAGCACGGTGACCGGCTTCGCCGTCTTCACCCGCTCCTCGACGAAGTCCCAGTCGCGCACGAAGAACTCGTTCGAGCGCGTCCACTTGCCGTGGGAGAAAGCGAGCTCGTTGGGGTCGCGCTGCAGGATGCGCGTGAAGGGATCGTAGAAGGCCCGCTCGAAGCCCAGGTCGGCAAACAGTTTCGTCGACCAGTCCGATGTCGCTTCCAGCGCCACCACTTTGAGGCTGGGCTTCTTCAACACTTCGATCGATCCCTGAAGGACCTGATCCTCGTACTTCTCGACATCGAGCTTCAGCAGCGCCGGCTGGCCGTCGCCCACCACGTGGTCGAGCGTCCTCTGCGGCACGATGCGCACGCCCGCGCGCCGTTCCGACACGACCTGGTTCATCGCGCCGAGGCCCGTGGTGAACATCACCTCGCCGTCCTCGGGGCCCAGCGCCAGCACCTCGATCGTGACCAGCTCCTGCAATCCGTTGATCTCGACGTTGCGCGCGAGATCGCGGGCGGTGTCGCTGTCGGCCTCGATCGCGACCGTTTTCGCGCGGCAGACGCCGGAGGCCAGGACCGTATAGGTGCCGACATTGGCGCCGGCATCGAGGAAGAGATCGCCGCCCCGCAGGAAATGCAGGACGAGGCCCATGCTCATGAACTCATGCAGGCCGTAGTAGAGATTGCCCGTCGCGCCGGTCATGCCTGGGCGCACGACCAGCCGCTGACCGCCGATCCAGGGGGCCACGACCTCGGCGCTGAGGCGGCTGCGCAGATGCCAGCCCGCGAACCGGGCCCAGGCGCCGAGCTGGCCGTCGCGGGTGAGCGGATGAGCGGCGAAGTTGCGGCCGACCGTCCGCAGGGATTGCAGTACGCCCAGACCGGCCGCCTTTCCTGTTTTCAGCACGCAAACTGTACCGGCGCGCGCAACGCTCGGCCACTGGCTAGGCGCCGTACTGCAGCAATGTCTCGCCGTTCCGCTTGAGCCAGGCCTGCGGCCCCTCGATCGGCCCGTCGCAGAGGGTGCGCGCCAGGGCCCAGAACCGGGGACCGTGGTTCAG
>JBILYJ010000161.1:0-9806 GCA_044377795.1 Reyranella sp.
CATCGGCACCCAGGTCGGCGGCTCGATCATCCGCCCCGCCGCCTATTGCGGAAACTTTGCGCTCAAGCCTACCCAGGGCGGCATCAACCGCGGCGAACGCCAGGCTACCAGCCAGAGCACGCACGGACCGCACGCCAACTCCCTGCAGGACATGTGGCAGGTCGCCATCGAGATCGCGCGACGCGCCGGTGGCGATCGCGGTGAGGTCGGCCTGATGGGTCCGTCGAGCCTGCCTGCCGCCGTGAAGCCCAACCGGCTCGTCGTGCTGGAGACCGAGGGCTGGGTCGATGTCGACGACGCAACCAAGGCCGCCTTCGACGGCGTGCTGAAGCAGCTGCGCAACGCAGGCGTCGAGTTGATCTTCCGCAAGAACCATCCCTGGGTCGAGGCGCTGGAGAAGTCGATCGCCAACGGCCGCGCCATCTGCGGCGGCGTCACGGGCTGGGAAAATCGCTGGGGGCAGCGCGGGATCGTCGACAACAATCCCGCCGGTGTCAGCGAGCGGGCGAAGGCGACGCTGGCCAAGGCCGAGGCGATGACGCTCGACGACTATCGCATGGCGCTGCTGGCGCGCGAGAACGCCCAACATCTGCACGAGACCTTGGCTCACCTCGCCGATGCCGCGATCACGCTGGCCTGTCCCGGCCCCGCGCCGCTGTGGTCGGGCGACGTGCCGGGCCAGCCGCTGGCGCCACGCCCGACCGGCGACTTCGTGTTCAATGCGCCAAGCTCGATGCTGTTCGCGCCCGTCGTCACCGTGCCGCTGATGAGCGTCGGCGGCATGCCGGTGGGCCTGCAGCTGATGGGCCAGAAGCACGAGGACGCTCGCATGACCGGCCTCGCGCGCTGGTTCGACGAGACCCTGAAGCGAGTCTCGGCCTGATCGCTACTCGGGCTTCATGCCCAGAGCGACGATGCGCGGGATGAGAGTGGCCTTCAGCTTCTCATAGTCGATCATGACTTCCTCGTGGGGCATCGGCTTCTCCACGAGTGCGAAGCTGTCCATCATCCTCTTGCCAGGCTCGGAATCGGCAGCGGCGACCCAGAGGTCGGACATCCTCTTGACGATGTCCTTCGGCGTCGCGGCGGGCGCAGCCAGCGCCAACCAGCCCGAGACGGTGAAGGCATCGTCGTCGAAGCCCTGCTCGCGCGAGGTCGGCGTATCGGGCAGCGCACGGGCGCGTACCTTGGACGGGGCGGCAATGCCACGGACGTCACCCTTCACGATCAGCGCGTTCATCGCCTGCGGGCTGCCCATGGCGGCCTGCAGCGAGCCCGCCCCCATGTCCTGCCACATCGGGGCTTCGCCCTTGTAGGTCACGATCTCCATCGTGAGCCCATACTTCTCGTTCAACGTCTGGGCGAATATGTGGGCCGAGGAGCCCATCGCCCAGGAGCCGAAATTCACCTTGTTGTTCTTGGCGTATTCGATGAACGACTTGAGGTCCTTGACCTCGGCCGGCAGCGACTTGTGCACGACGACCGGCAGCACGCCCGAGGACGTGCCGGAAACGATCGTGAAGTCCTTTTCGGGATCGAAGCCCAGCGTCTTGAACATCACCCGGTTCTGGATGAGCGTGCTCGAGACCGAGTGCAGGAAGGTGTAGCCGTCGGCCGGCGCGCGGGCCATCTGGGCCGCGCCGATGTTGCCGCTGGCGCCGGGTTTGTTGTCGATGATGACCTGCTGGCCCGTGGCCTGGCTGACAGACTGGCCGAAGGCACGGACAATGCCGTCGGTGAGGCCGCCGGCCGGAAAATTCACCACGATGATAATTGGCTTGTTCGGCCAAGCGCCAGCTTGGGCACGAACGATCGTGAGCGCGGCGAGGGCAAGGCCGGCAGTGCACGCAGAAGTGTGCGTCGGGTCGTCGTCATTGTCTTGTTTCCTCCCAGACTCTCACTGAGGGGACATATTGAGGTGCGATTCCGGTGACGCTAGGGCAATGACCGATCAGTCTCGTACGGTCAAAGGCCGGCGAGCCGCAGCCGCTCCACCAGGGCGGGCAAGGCGTCACGGGCACTCCGTTCGCCCATGACCTGCGCGTTCACGAAATAGCTTCGGCGGGGTCCCGCGGCATAGTCCAAGTCCGGATGAATCAGAAAATCGGCGGCGGCAACTTCGGGATCGATGCGACCGCGACGCCGCGCATCGCGCTCCAGAAGTGCCTTCGACGTACCCTGCGGCGCCGCCCCGGCCTTGGCCGAGACGTCGACGGCAATCACGAACCGGGCGCCGGCCTGGCGCGCGGCCCTGACCGCGACAGGCAGGGATTCGTCGGCATCCTCGAATTCCGTGCCGTCGATCCCGACCGGCGAGATGATCCGGGGGACGGCGCTGGAGGCCCGCACGGCAACGCCGATGTTGCCGCTCCGGAAGAACACCGGCGCCTTGTCGTCCCTTCGGGTGGCCGCCACGATGAGTTGGCGCGGCATCTGCTCGATCGATTTGCCGCCCAGGCGCATGTTTACATAGTCCTGCAAGCGCTGCCCCCGGATCCAGCCCCTGTCGGCGAACAAGGACAGGTCGAACAGCGTAAACGGGCCGCCGCTCCGCGCGAGCCTGTCGATCTCCTCGGCATCGTAGCCATTGGCCCAGAACGCTCCGATGAGGGCCCCGGCGCTCGATCCCACCACGAGGTCGTAGTCGATGCCGGCCTCCTCCAGCACTTTCATGATGCCGATGTGGGCGTAGCCGCGCGGACCGCCGCTGCCCAGCACCAGCGCAACCCGTGGCGCCGGCGTCATGGGCGCGACCGAGACCTCCGGAACCGGGCTGTCCGCGGCGACATAGTTGAAGGCCGAACAGCCGGACAAGGCGACCATCAAGGCGGCCGCGGCAATGGCGTGCATTACCATCATCGCTTCGCCGGTTTCCGCCGGGCCTTCGCTGTCCTGGGTGCACGCCGAGACGATGCCTCCAGCGCAGCATCGATCTTGCCCAGCAGGTCCGTCTTGAGACGCGGCATGACCTCCGGTGCCAGCACGAGGTGCTGCGTGACGTTGGCCTGCATGATGCTGGCCATGCCATGCAGCGTCGACCAGATGAACAGCGCGTCCAGATCGGCCTTCGCGTAGTGCGCCGGGTCGTCACCGTACCTAGCCCGCTGGCTGTTGCGCAGAATGTCGAAGGCGTGCACCGCATGCTTCACCAGTTCCGGATGCTGCGCGGGTTCCGGCCAAGGCGTGCCGAACATCAGCCGGTATTCCAGGGGCTTTTGCGCCGCATAGGCAAGGTACGCGCTGCCCATGTCTTCGTGATCGCCGTTCCTATCCGGGGACTTGCGGCGGTCGAGGTGCTCAGCAAAGTCCGCAAAACAGCGGCGCATGATTTCGGCCAGAAGGTGATCGCGACTCTCGAAGTGCCGATACGGCGCCTGATGCGAGATGCCCAGCTTGCGTGCGACGTCGCGCATGCTCAGGGCCTCGATGCCGTGTTCCGCGATGACGTCACGCGCGGCCTGGACACAGGCCTCCTTCAGATCGAACGATTTCCTTCTGCCCGTCACCATGCCGTCCAAGTCGCGAAATCGCTCTTCCTGTGAATCGACGTCCACGTCAGGCCGCATGATGCTTGGTCATTCCGCGCATAACCATGGCCATGATGCGGATTCGTCCCCACCGCGGCGTCATCGCGAGGCTATACCCAAGCACCTTGGCCAGCAGGCCGGGCCGAACCGTTCCGCGATTGCCCAGGGCCTTCAGGCTTTCGGCCGCCACGACATCGGGGCTTTCCGCCCGCCCCATGGTGAGCCCGGCGCGTCCGGCGAACCCCGTGGCGACAGGACCGGGCGCCACGGCCAGAACGTCGATCCCGCGGTCGGCCCACTCGACCCGGAGACCTTCGGCGAGCGTCTGCACGTAGGACTTCGTCGCGGCGTAGTGGGCCGAGCGTGGCACGCCCTGGAACGCCACGATCGAGCTCAGCAGGATCAGGCCACCGCGGCCCCGCGACTCAAAGCGTCGGCCGAAACCCCAGCTCAGCGCAGTCGATGCGCCACAGTTGACCCGCAGCATGTCGAGTTCCTCGCCGACGTCGCCTTCGAGAAAGCGCCCAGCCGTGCCGAAACCGGCGGCGCATACCACCAGGCCGACGTCATGGCGTGCCGTGCGATCCAGCACCTCGGCCACGCCCTCGGCGGTAGACAGATCCGCGGCCAGCACGTCGCATTGCGTTCCATGGGCCTGCGCCAAGCTGGCCGCCAGTGCATCGAGCAAGTGTGACCGCCGTGCCACCAGCACCAGATGGAATCCCTGCTGTGCGAGGGCTGCCGCAAAGCTCTTGCCGATGCCTTCCGAAGCTCCGGTCACCAACGCCCATGGACCGTACCGGACTTCGAGCGGTTCGCGTCGGTCGATCATGGAATTCACCCCTGTGGAGTTGACGCCGTCTACAGACTAGACAATGATAGTTGACGCCGTCAACAGAAGAGCTGTCCATGAGCACCTCCAGCCTCGCGCTTCTCGATGCGGCCCGGCACGCATCGCGCGATCTCGTCGCGGGGTTCGCACGCCGCCATCGCGCACTCGTGATCTATGCGTGCCTGATGACCGGCCTGATGGTGCCCACGCTGGTCCTCATGGCCTTCGACGAGCGCACGACGCGGGAGGTCGGCGTCTGGGCCAAGCCACTGAAGTTCATGGCCTCCACCGCGCTGTTCTCGCTGACCACGGCATGGTTCATGGACCTCCTGCCCGAGTCCGTCCGGAACTCAGCCGCGAATCGGGCCATGACATGGACGCTGATCCTGACGTCGGCGTTCGAGGTGGCCTACATCAGCATCCAGGGCGCACTCGGCGCCCCGTCCCACTACAACGTCGCCGACGCCTTTCATGCCGCGATGTTCGGCCTGATGGCAGTGGCGGCTGTCATGCTGACGGGCACACAAGCATTCCTGGCGTGGCAGATCTTTGCCCACGGCGTGCAACGCCCACGACCGGTGGCCACCCAGGGCGTCATCGTCGGGCTCGTCCTCACCTTTGTGCTGGCGACGGCCAGCGGCTTCATGCTGGGTGCCAGCCAGCCTCCGGCCGGCGTCGGCCTGCCGGTCGTCGGCTGGCACGTGACAGGAGGAGATATAAGGCCCGCGCATTTTCTTGGCGTGCATGCCCAGCAGTTCATCCCTCTGGCGGGCTTCCTGCTTCAGCGTTTCGCGGGACACGCGGCCGGCCTCTGGCTCGCCGCGTTCGTCACAGCCTATTCGGCGGCCTGGCTCATGCTGGCGGTGGCGGGCCTGCAATCGTAGCCTGCCGCTCTCGGCACTGATGACGTGAAAAGATGCGCGCGACCCTCCGCAAAGCGAAATCCTGGAACGCCCAGCGGTCGCGGCATCCGTGCTAAGAGGAGCTCAACAGCAACAGCCTCGACAGGGAAGACACGCCAATGTCCGACGCCGTAATTCGCTCCACAGAGGGGCGCATCGGAATCCTCACGATCAACAATCCGCCGGTGAATGCGCTGGCGGCCGCCGTCCGCACCGGCATCAAGGAGGGCGTCGAGGCCTTCGCCAAGGATTCGAACGTCGATGCCATCGTGCTGATCGGCGGCGGCCGCACCTTCATCGCCGGCGCCGATATCCGCGAATTCGGCAAGCCGCCGTCGGGCGCCAACCTGAACGACGTCATCGCCACCATGGAGAATTCGCCCAAGCTGATCGTCGCGGCCCTGCACGGCACGCCGCTGGGCGGCGGCCTCGAGACGGCGCTGGGCGCGCACTACCGTGTCTCTCTGCCGACGACGCGCATGGGCCTGCCGGAAGTGCATCTCGGCCTGCTGCCGGGCGCTGGCGGCACCCAGCGCCTGCCGCGCCTCACCGGCGCCAAGTACGCGCTCGATGCCATCCTGTCGGGCCGGCACATTCCGGCCGCCGAGGCCAAAAGCAAGGGCATCGTCGATGCGATCGTCGAGGGCGACCTGCTGAAGGGCGCCATCGCGCATACCGAGATGCTGCTGGCGCAGAAGGCGCCGCGGCGCCGCGTCCGCGACCTCAGCGTGACGCTGGAATCGCCCGAGCTGTTCGCCGAAACCGAGAAGTCGATTGCCCGCAAGGCACGCGGCTTCAAGGCGCCGTGGAACATCATCAAGTGCGTGCAAGCCGCCGTCGAGCTGCCGTTCGACGAGGGCATGAAGCGCGAGCGCGAGCTGTTCGGCGAACTACTGACCTCCACCGAGTCCGCGGCGCAGCGCTACTACTTCTTCGCCGAGCGCGAGGCCGCCAAGGTCAAGGACGTGCCGGCCGACACGCCGCAGCGCGAGATCAAGACGGGCGGCATCATCGGCGCCGGCACGATGGGCGGCGGCATCGCCATGAACTTCGCCAATGCGGGCGTGCCCGTGACGATGCTGGAAACCAGCCAGGAGGCGCTGGATCGCGGCCTCAAGACCATCCGCACCAACTACGAGAACACCGCCAAGCGCGGCGGCATGAAGGCCGAGGACGTCGAGAAGCGCATGGCGCTGATCACGCCGACCCTCGATTACAACGCCCTCAAGGATGCCGACGTCATCATCGAGGCGGTGTTCGAGACGATGGAAGTCAAGGAAGCCGTCTTCAAGAAGCTCGACGAGGTCGCCAAGCCCGGCGCCATCCTGGCCACCAACACCTCCGGCCTCGACGTCAACCAGATCGCCTCCTACACGAAGCGCCCCGGCGACGTGATCGGCATGCACTTCTTCTCGCCGGCCAACGTCATGAAGCTGCTCGAGAACGTGCGCGGCAAGGCGACCGAGAAGGACGTCATCGCCACGGTCATGTCGTTCTCCAAGAAGATCGGCAAGATCCCGGTCCTGGTCGGCGTCTGCGAAGGCTTCGTCGGCAACCGCATGCTGCGCATGCGCGGCATCCAGTCGGCCTACATGATGGAGGAAGGCGCCCTTCCCCAGCAGATCGACAAGGTCGTCTACGACTACGGCTTCCCGATGGGCCCCTTCGCCATGAGCGACCTCGCCGGCAACGACGTGGGCTGGCGCATCCGCCAGGGCAAGAAAGAAAAGGAAAAGCGCAACGTCCGCTACACCGGCTACGTCGCCGACGCGATCTGCGAGCTGGGCCGGTTCGGCCAGAAGACCGGCGCGGGCTACTACAAGTACAATCTGCCCGACCGCACGCCGATCCCCGATCCCGAGGTCGAGAAGATCATCGAGGAGACCTCGAAGAAGCTCGGCATCACCCGCCGCGCCATCTCCGACCAGGAGATCCTGGAGCGCGCGCTCTATCCGATGGTGAACGAGGGCGCCAAGATCCTCGAAGAGGGCATGGCCCAGCGCTCACTCGACATCGACGTGATCTGGGTCAACGGTTACGGCTGGCCGGTCTATCGCGGCGGACCGATGTGGTGGGCCGACAACGTGGTCGGCCTCAAGACCATCCACGACGCGCTGCTGAAGTATCGCGATGCTTCCGGCGACCCGTTCTGGGAGCCTGCCCCGCTGCTCAAGAAGCTGGTGCAGGAAGGCAAGAAGTTCTCTAGCGTCTGATTCAACGACTGTGGCTCACCCCTCCCTGCCTCCCCCGTCCGACGGGGGAGGTGCCCGAAGGGCGGAGGGGGAAAGCGACACCAAGGTTCTATCTGGAAGGAAACTCAAATGGCTGATGCAGTAATCGTCTCCACCGCCCGCACGCCGATCGGCAAGGCATTCCGCGGCATCTTCAACGACACGCACGGCGCCGACATGGGCGCGCACGTGATCAAGCACGCCGCCGAGCGCGCCAAGGTCGACCTGGCCGAAGTCGAGGACGTGATCCTGGGCTGCGCCGCGCCGGAAGGCACCACGGGCTCCAACGTCGCCCGCGTCTCGGCCATGCGCGCCGGCGCCCCGGTCAGCGTCTCGGGCGTGACCGTCAACCGCTTCTGCTCCTCGGGCCTGCAGACCATCTCGATGGCCGCCCAGCGCGTGCTGGTCGACAAGGTGCCGGTGATGATCGCCGGCGGCCTCGAGTCGGTGTCGCTGGTCCAGGGCCCGCCGGGTGGCAACAAGAACCGCCTCGTGAACCCGTGGGTGCAGGAGCATGTGCCCGGCATCTACCACGCCATGATCACGACGGCCGACACCGTCGCCGCGCGCTACGGCATCAGCCGCGAGGCCCAGGACGAGTACTCGCTGCAGAGCCAGCTGCGCACCGCGGCGGGCCAGCAGGCCGGCAAGTTCGATGACGAGATCGTGCCGATGGAGACCACGATGCTGGTCACCGACAAGAACACCAACGAGACCACCCGCAAGACGGTGAAGCTCACCAAGGACGAGGGCAACCGTCCCGACACGACGCTCGAGGGCCTAGCCAAGCTGCAGCCGGTCGCCGGTCCCGACAAGTGGATCACCGCCGGCAACGCCAGCCAGCTCTCCGACGGCGCCTCGGCCGCGGTCATCATGAGCGATGCCGAAGCCGCCAAGCGCGGGCTGAAGCCGCTCGGCATCTACAAGGGCCTGGTCGTCGCCGGCTGCGAGCCGGACGAAATGGGCATCGGCCCGGTCTACGCGATCCCGAAGCTGCTGAAGCGGTTCGGCCTCAAGATGGACGACATCGACCTCTGGGAGCTGAACGAGGCCTTCGCGGTGCAGGTCCTCTACTGCCGTGACAAGCTCGGTATCCCCAACGAGAAGCTGAACGTCAACGGCGGCTCGATCTCGATCGGCCATCCGTTCGGCATGACCGGCGCACGCTGCACCGGCCACGCCCTGATCGAGGGCCGTCGCCGCAAGGCCAAGAACGTCGTCGTGACCATGTGCATCGGCGGCGGCATGGGTGCCGCCGGCCTGTTCGAGGTCGTGCAGTAAGTCACTGCTAACGACTAAGGAAAGCCTCCTCTGCTCCGGCGGAGGAGGCTTTTTCTTTGCTCCTCAGCCCAGCATGACGTCCTGCGCCCGCTTGGAGAGCTTGCGGATGAACAGGATCGGCAGCGCGCCAACAGCCGACGCCCCAAAGCCTTCGCTCTGGCCTCGCTGCCGATAACTGGGTCCGAAGGTGACCGCCAAGGGGGTTCCGAAAGGACTCCCCTCATGGAAGGTCTTGCAAAGGCAGCGGTTACAGCAAGATTCCATATGAGCATCCAGCGGGGACCGCCCGGTGGCGCGGGAGTCAGCGCCGGTTGCGGCGCAGATCCTCCTCGTCCTGCCACATCATGAACTGCGGGCCGAGATCGGCGATCCTGGTAGCGCCGATCTGGGCCATGCTGATGTCGACCTCGCGGCGGAAGATCTCCAGCGCCTTGGCCGCGCCCGCCACGCCCCCGGCCGTGACGCCGTAGAGAGTCGGCCGGCCGACGAACACGAACTTGGCTCCCATGCAGAGCGCGATGATGGCGTCGAGGCCGCGCCGCACGCCGCCGTCGAACATCACCGTCATCTTGTCACCCACCGCGTCGCGGATCGCCGGCAGCACCTCGAGCGGCGACGGCGCCAGGTCGAGTTGGCGGGCGCCATGGTTGGAGACCATGACGCCGTCGACGCCCATCGAGTGGGCGCGGATCGCGTCGTCGGGGTGCATGATCCCCTTCAGCACGAAATTGCCCTTCCACAGTTCGCGGAAGCGCTCGACATGCTTCCAGGTCATGGGCGCGCGGTTCTGGTAGGCGACCATGTCGGCTACCTTGTCAGCCGTCGCATCGGGACCGGCATATTTGGCCCAGTTGTCGAAAAAGGGCGTGCCGTGGCGGAACCACTGCATCATCCAGGCCGGGTGCATCAGCGCCTCGAACTTGGTCTTCCAGGTGAGCTTGAGCGGGCGCGACCAGCCGTTGCGCGTGTTGCGCTCGCGGTTGGAGCCCTCGGGCACGTCGACGGTGAAGACCAGCGTCCGCAGCCCCGCATC
>JBILYJ010000162.1:0-9795 GCA_044377795.1 Reyranella sp.
CGGTTCCGGCGGCTTGACGCCGAGGCCGAGGAAGCTGAGGCCGGCGGCCAGGATGATCGCGACGCTGATCAGCGACGTGGCATAGACCAGGATGGGGCCCAGCACGTTGCCCAGCACATGGACCCTCACGATGGTGAAGGCCGAGGCGCCGCTGGCCTTGGCCGCATCGACGAAGTCGAAGCCGCGCACCTGCGTGGTGACGCTCTCCGAGACCCGGCAGATCGGCGGGATGAACACCAGCGTGAGCGACAGCAGCGTGTTCTCGGTACCGGCGCCCATCGCGCCCGACAGCGAGATCGCAAGCAGCACCGACGGGAAGGCGTAGAAGACGTCCATGATGCGCATGATCGCCATGTTGGTCTTGCCACCGACGAACCCGGCGAGAATGCCCAGGCTGCCGCCGATCAGCAGCGCACAGACGACCGGCGTCACGCCCATGAACAGCGACAGCCGGCCGCCGTAGATCAGGCGGGCGAACATGTCGCGTCCCAGCTCGTCGGTGCCCAGCCAGTGGTTGGGTGACCCCAGCGGATAGAGGCGGCGCAGCATCGAGGTCTTGTAGGGATCCGCCAGATAGAGATAGGGCGCGGCGATCGACGCCAGGACCAGCAGGATCAGGATCGCCGCACAGATCAGCGTGACCGGATCGCGGCGCAGGCGCCGGCCGACCGACTGCCAGTAGCCGCGGCCGGCGGAGGCGGGCGTCGGCTTGACCAGGATGGCGCCGCCGACGTCGAGGGAGGGACTTTGCAGGGCCATCTTGTCAGCCTCGCTTGATGCGGGGATCGACCATGGTCTGGATGATGTCCACGGTCAGGTTGAGCAACATGAAGAAGCCGGCCAGCACCAGGGTCGTTCCCTGCAGGATCGGCAGGTCGCGACGGAAGATGGCGCTGTTCAGCAGGAAGCCGGTGCCCGGCCAGGCGAACACCGTCTCGATCAGGATCGAGCCGCCGATCAGGTTGCCGGCCTGCAGGCCCATGACGGCGAGGCAGGTCGGCGCCGCATTCTTCAGCACATGGAACAGGATGCGGCTGTCGCGCATGCCCTTGGCCTGCAGCGCCGTCACGAATTCCATGCTGAGCGTTTCCTTGACGGTGGAGCGCACCGTGCGGGTCACGACGCCGAGCGGGATCACCGACAGGGCGATGGTCGGCAGCACCATGTGGGCGAGGTGCGCGCGATCGAAGCGCCAGCCGGTGGAATTCTCCGGCCCGATGCCCATGGGCGGCAGCACACCCAGTTCGACCGCAAAGATGATGACCAGCACGATCGCCAGCCAGAAGTGGGGCACGCTGACGCCGATCAGCGAGATCATCGTGACCAGCCGGTCGACGATGCGCGACTTGGCATAGGCGGCCGCGGTGCCCAGGATGACCGCCAGGGTGAAGGCGAGCGAGGTCGCGGCGATCGCCAGGATGATGGTGTTGCTGAAGGCGCTGCCGACCTCCGTCGCCACCGACCGGCCGGTGCCGATCGAGGTGCCGAGATCGCCCGTCAGGGTGACGCCGAGCCAGCGCAGGTACTGAACCGGCAGCGGCTTGTCGAAGCCATAGTATTCCTTGAGCTTGTCGACGACTTCCTTCGGCGCGTCGGGCGGCACGATCGCCGAGATCGGATCGCCCGGTGCCAGGTGCACCAGCGCGAAGACGAGCAGCGACACGCCGAACGCGACGGGTATCAGGTAGATCAGGCGGCGTAGGGCATAGAGGAGCATTGCGGCCCGCCTCTCGTTGGGTTGCTGTGAGCTACTTGATTTCGACCGGCGTCAGGTCCTGGAACCAGCTCTGCGCCTGCACGAAGCCCTTCACCTTGGGGTTCATGGCGCGCGGATTGAGGTCGTGCGCGATCCAGATCCAGTAGGCCTGGTCGACGATGTAGCCGTGCACCTCGGACAGGGCCTTGGTCTGCTCGGCCTTGTCGAAGCTGGTGTGCGCCTTGTTGATCATGGCATCGAGCTTTTCGTCCTTCAGGACGCCCCAGTTGGCGCCGACCGGCGGGACGAAGTTGCTGTTCATCAGGCGCGTGAAGGCCGAGTAGGGATCGACCGTGGCGCGGCTGATGTTGATGCCGTTGACGCCTGCCTTCTTGGCGTTGTCACCCGTCACCGGCTGGAAGGAGAAGTTCACCAGCGCGTTCCATTCCATGACTTCGAACGAGGTGTCGAAGCCGACCGCATTCAGGTTCTCCTGCACGTACTCGTTCATCGGCAGCGGCAGCATCTGGCCCGAGCCCGAGGTCGAGATGGCGATCTTGATCTTGGGCTTCTTGGTCGCGCTGTAGCCCGCTTCGGCCAGCAGCTTCTTGGCGGCCGCCGGATCGTACTTGATGTCGAAGGCAGGCGAGCCGAACCAGGGATGGCCGGGATAGACATGGCCCTTCGACTCGATCATCAGTCCGCCCAGCAGCTTGTTGAGGCCGGCGCGATCGATGGCGAGATTGGCCGCCTTGCGCACGCGCACATCGGTCCACGGCGAGCCTTCGACCATGGAGGGCTGATAGGCCCAGTTATGCGGGTACTTGTTGGTGACGATGGTCATGCCGCCCTGCTTGAGGCGCGGAATGGCGTCGGGCGCGGGCACTTCGATCCAGTCGACCTGGCCCGCCAGCAGGGCCGCGGTGCGGGTCGCGGCCTCGGGCATCGGGAACAGGATCACCCTGTCGAGCTTCGGCACGCGCGCCTTGTCCCAGTAGTCGGCGTTGCGCGACAGTTCCATGCGCTCGCGCGGCACGACGCGGTCGACCTTGAAGGGGCCGGTCCCCGACGGATTGAGCGCGACCTTGTTCCAGTCCTTGCCCTGCTTCTCCCAGTTGGCCGGGCTTGAGTAGAAGACGTAGGACATGTCGTAGGGGAACAGCGAGTTCGCGATGCGCGTCGTGAGTTCGACCGTGTACTTGTCGATCTTCCTGTAGCCGACCAGGGTCGGAATGCGCGCACGCACCTGTGCGAGCTGCTTGCTGTCGAACTGCGGCGACTTGTCGTTCAAAACCTTTTCGAGGTTCCAGATCACGGCGTCGGCATCGAAGTCCGACCCGTCATGGAACTTGACGCCCTCGCGCAGCTTGAAGATCCACTTGGTCGGCTCGCCCTCGACCGGCGCCCAGGACACCGCGAGGCCGGGCCGGATGTCGGCGATCGTGTCGGCCTTCGACAGGTCCCAGTTCACGAGTGCGTCATAGATCGTGTAGCCGGCGAAGCGAAAGCCCTCGAACCCCTGATCGGGCTGGCCCGTCGTCAGAGGAATGTCGGCGGCTGTCATGCCGATGCGCAGAGTGCCCTGCGCAAAGGCAGGCGCTGCAGTCGCTGCGAGGATGGCCAGGCCGGTGGCGGCGACGCGAAGACGATTGAACATTCCCTACTCCCCGGTTCGGTGGCCCCGTCGGTGACCCCAACGCCAGCCGTTCGATTCCGTCATGCAAGGGCCAAGCCAACGCAACATGGGGGCGCTACGCACGGCACGGCATGTCGATTGCATGCACCAACAGCTGGGGAGGGATGTCATGGCATCGTCAATCAAGGCGCCAACGCTCGAGGAATTCCGGGCACGCGCCGCGCTGACCGGTCTCACGCTGACCGAGGAAGACATCGGCCACCTGCACAAGGGCTATGTCGGCCTGCTCGGCCTTATGGAGCGCATCCCCGAGCGCTGGGCCTGGGCCGCCGAGCCGCCGCAAGTCTTCCGCGCCGACGAGTAGAGGCTCTCATGACCGATTTGACGACGAGCGATCTCACGACACTGGGCATCGCCGAGGCCGGCCGCCTGATGGCGCGCGGCGAACTCACCTCGACGGCGCTGACCGAGGCCTTTCTGGCGCAGATCGAGGCTGTCGACCCTAGCCTCAACAGCTATGTCACGGTCACGGCGGACCTCGCGTTGAACGCCGCGCGGCAGGCCGACATGGAGATGAAGGGCGGTCTGCGGCGCGGACCGATGCACGGCATCCCGATCGGCCTGAAGGACATCTACGAAACGGCCGGCGTGAAGACGACCGGTCATTCGCATCTCAAGATCGACTACGTCCCGGCCATCGACGCCGAGACGGTGCGGCGCCTCAAGGATTCGGGCGCGGTGATCCTGGGCAAGCTCGGCACGCACGAGTTCGCCAATGGCGCGATGACGCCCGACCAGCCGTTCCCGGCCGTGCGCAATCCGTGGAACACGGACTACCAGCCCGGCGGCTCGTCGAGCGGCTCCGGTGCGGCGATCGCGGCGGCGCTCTGCATGGGCGCGATGGGTTCCGACACTGGCGGCTCGATCCGCAACCCGGCAGGCTATTGCGCAACGGCCGGCATCAAGCCGACCTACGGCCTGGTGAGCC
This sequence comes from Reyranella sp., assembly GCA_044377795.1. Taxonomy (GTDB): domain Bacteria; phylum Pseudomonadota; class Alphaproteobacteria; order Reyranellales; family Reyranellaceae; genus Reyranella. The sequence goes on from JBILYJ010000162.1 coordinate 4,321, forward strand.
GCTGCGGGATCTTCCCGCTTTCCTTCAGCCTCGACACGGCCGGGCCCATGGCCTGGACGACCGAGGATTGCGCGCTGATGCTCGACGTGCTGGCCGGCCACGATCCCAACGACCAGGCTTCGGCCCGTGCGCCCAAGGTCGACTATGGCGCGGCAGCCCGACGCCCGATCAAGGGCCTGCGCATCGCTCTGGCGCGCAGCTGGTACGAGGGCTCCTACGGCAGTCTCTCCAAAGACATGGCCGCGGGGATGGAAGAGGCCGTGCGCGTGATGCGCGACCTTGGCGCCACGGTCGAGGAAGTCGTCTTCCCCGACATCCGCGACTATCACATCTGCGGCCGCGTCATCATCACCACCGAGGCGCACGCCATCCATCGCCGCGACGTGATCGAACGGCCCGAGAAGTTCGGTTACACGACGCGGCGCCGCTTCCAGCTCGGCGCCTTCCTCTCGGCAGAGCAGTATCTCTCGGCGCTGCGGTTCAGGCGCAAGCTGCAGCAGGACACGCGCGAGGCGATGCGCGGCTACGACCTCGTGATGACGGCCAACCAGTGGGGTCCGCCGGAAGCCTTCGAGGATCCGGCGGCGATCTTCCACTTCCTCGGCAAGCCGTCGCTCAGCATGCCCTTCAACGTCACCGGCCAGCCCGCCGCTGCGGTGTGCTGCGGCTTCGATGCCGACGGACTGCCGCTCGCCTTCCAGCTCGCCGGCCGCGCGTTCGACGATGCCAGCGTCCTCGCCGCCGGCTCTGCCTACGAACGCGCCACGCCGTGGCGTTCGCACCGACCGAAACTCTGACAGGAGCTGAAGTCCTCCGTCGTCTCGACCGGAGCGCCCCTCAAGTACCTCGGGGTAAACTCCACTCCGCCTCGCTGCGCGAGGCTCCGGTCGAGACGACGGAGTTTTCTTAGCACCCAAGCTTCTTCGCGAGATCGATCATCGACGTGCCCACCGCGTTCCACTCGCCCTCGGCCTTGAGGTCGCGGGTCTGGCCGGGGCCGTGCTCGCCGGGGCGCAGGACGAAGCCGGTCGACAGGCCGCACTTCTGCGCCGCCGCCAGGTCGTTGTTGTGCGCCGCCACCAGCATCACCTGCTCGGGCTTGAGGTACATGCTGTCGACCACGCCGAGATAGGCCTCGGGGTCGGGCTTGTAGTGATGGAAGGTCTCGCCGGAGAAGCAATGGTCCCACGGGATGCCGCCGTTCTTGGCCATGTTGATCAGCAGCGCGACATTGCCGTTGCTGAGCGTGGCCACGACATACTTCTTCTTCATCATGCCGATGCCCTCGACCGAATCGGGCCAGGGGCGCAGCTTGTGCCAGAGGTGGGTGAACTCCCACGCGCCCTCCTCGCCCGGATGCTTGAGGCCGCGCTTGGCGAGCAGCATCTCGAAGGCTTCCTTGTGCAGGTCGTCGATGCGCGTCCACGGCAGCTCGCCCTTGCGCACGCGGCCCATCTGCGGCTGGTAGAGGCCGCGCCAGTCGTCGGCGAAGCTCGTCCAGTCGGTCTCGATCCCGTATTTCTTGCCGAGCGCAGGCAGGTCGGCGATCAGGCTGCCGCGCCAGTCGACGACGGTGCCGAATACATCGAAAATGCAGACCTTCAGATTGGCGGGGACCTTGGACATTGGGTAGCTTCCTCACATGGTTTGGAAGCACGATAGAGTGAGCGGCGCGGACGGCAAGCCAAGATGCGGCTGGGTGTCGGACGATCCGCTCTACCAGGAATACCACGACACGGAATGGGGACGGCCGCTGCGCGACGACCGCGCGCTGTTCGAGCTCCTGACGCTGGAAGGCTGCCAGGCCGGCCTTTCGTGGATCACGGTGCTGCGCAAGCGCGAGCACTATCGCAAGGTCTATGACGGGTTCGAGCCTGAGAAGATCGCGCGCTATCGCCCTGCGAAGCTGGAGAAGCTGCTGCTCGATCCCGGCATCATCCGCCACAAGGGCAAGATCGCCGCGAGCGTGAGCAACGCCCAGGCCTATCTCGCGCTGAAGGAGCGCGAAGGCTCCTTCTCGAAATACCTGTGGAGCTTCGTCGGCGGCACGCCGAAGAAGAACCGCCCGAAGACCCTCAAGGACGTGCCGGCCCGCACGGCCGAAAGCGACGCCCTGTCGAAAGCCCTTCAGAAGGCCGGCTTCAAGTTCGTCGGCTCCACCATCTGCTATGCCTTCATGCAAGCCTCGGGCATGGTCGACGACCATGTCGCGGGCTGCCACTGCGCCAGGGAGTAAGTCGTTGACCAAGCGTGTGTACATCGCGGCCCTCGGGACCGAGACCAACCAGTTCGTGCCCTTTCCCACCGGCCTGCGCGGCTACCAGGAGCATGGCATCTGGCACGGCGACGCCACCAAGCACGCGCCGACCAACTTCACGGCGCCGATGCATGTCTGGCGCAAGGAGACTGAAAAGCGCGGCTGGACGGTGATCGAGGGTCTGTCGACCTTCGCGGCGCCTTCGGGCACGACCGTGCGCAAGGGTTATGAGGATTTCCGCGACGAGATCCTCGATGGCATCAAGTCCGCCCTGCCGCTCGATGCCGTGCTGATCAACGTGCACGGCGCCATGGTGGCCGACGGCTACGATGACTGCGAGGGCGATCTCCTGTCGCGCATCCGCGCCATCGTCGGACCGAAGGTCGCGATCGGCGCCGAGTTCGACCTGCACTGTCACCTGAGCGCGCTGATGCTCGACAGTGCCGACGTGCTGGTCGGCTACAAGGAATACCCGCACACCGACACGATGGAGCGCGCGGCCGAGCTGTTCGCGATCATCGCGGACACGGTCGAGGGGAAGGTGAAGCCGGTGATGGCGCGCTACGACTGCCGCATGATCGCGCAGTACCGCACCTCCGTGCCGCCGATCAACGAGTTCGTCGTGCGCATGAAGAGCCTCGAGGGTAAGGACGGCATCCTCTCGGTGTCGCTGAGCCACGGCTTTTCCTTCGCCGACGTGGAGGACGTGGGCACGCGCACCCTGGTCGTGGCCGACGGCGACCTGAAGAAGGCCGAGGTGCTGGCCGAGCAGCTGGGCAAGGAGCTTTGGGACAATCGCGAGCGCTATGCCACCCGGTACCTGACCGTCGAGGAGGCGATGGACCGCGCCGCCTCGCACAACCAGGGCCCGCTGGTCCTGGCCGACCGCGCCGACAATCCCGGCTCCGGCGCGCCCGGCGATTCGACCTTCGTGCTGAAGGCGCTGGTCGAGCGCGAGATCGGGCCGGCGCTGTTCGGTGTGATGTGGGATCCGATGGCCTTCCAGATCGCCGAGGAGGCGGGCGAGGGCGCGCGCATCCGCATGCGGCTGGGCGGCAAGTCGGGCACGGTGAGCGGCGATCCGGTCGACCTCGACGTCACGGTGAAGAAGATCGCCCGCAACGTCTTCCAGCCCTATGGACCGGTGATGTCGCCGCTCGGCGACATGGCGTTGCTGTCTTCGGAGCATGTCGACATCGCCATCTGCACCCGTCGCAACCAGACCTTCCACGCCGACGCCTTCCGCGCGGTCGGCGCCGAGCCGGCCGACTATCGCGTCGTGATCGTGAAGAGCGCGCAGCATTTCTATAACGGCTTCGTCGGCGTCGCGAAGGAGATCCTCTACGTCGCCACCCCCGGCGCCGCCGACCCCGACGTCACCCGCTGGCCCTACACCAAGCGCAAGACGCCGTTCTGGCCGAAGGTGGCGGATCCCTGGAAGTAGCCGCCCGCGTTAGGGCTGCGGCGGATAGCGGTCGAACGCCGGCAGTTCATGGACGTTCTTCATCCAGTCGATCCGGTCGGCGACCTGGATGTGGAGCTGCGCCGGCACCGCGTCCGGATCGTCGTAGGTCGCGCTCTGGATATCGATGAGCCCCGGCAACACCATCGCATTGGCGTAGAAGAGCCCGGTGCCGCAGTCGGGGCAGAAATGCCGCCTCCCGTGTTCCGACGAGGCGTAGATCCTGGGGGTGCCCTTGGTCACCTTGACCGCATCGTGCGGGTACATCGTCCAGCCCACCATCGGCGCGCCGGCATGCCGCCGACAGTCCGTGCAATGGCAGAGCGCGTGGTTGAGAGCGGCGCCCTCGGCCTGATAGCGAATCGCGCCGCAATGGCAGCCACCTGTAATCATCGTCCGCTCTCCTTCGTCGGTATCCCTGTCTATAGCAGCGGCTCCAGCGCCTCGCGCGTCGTCTTGCCTTCGACCACCGGCACGACCTCGAACTCGACGACCTCCTGCCAGTCGGCGATCCATTTCTGGAATGTCGTGATGTCGTCGGTACGCATGAGCTGGAAGCAGCGGCCGAGATCGGCGGTCACGTAGCTCGCGACGAACTCGAGTCCGTCGGGCAGGCCGCGGCCCTTCTGCAGCTTGCGATAGACGGCCTTGCCGTCCTGGTTCTTGAACTTCTCGACCACCATGAAGAGCATGTATTCCCCTCGCTTCCGGTTCGTTAGTCTAGGCCAACCAACGAGAAGAGGAACGAGATGAAGATCGCCGTCGTCGGCGCCTCCGGGCGCATGGGCCAGATGCTGGTCCGCCAGATCGCACGGACCGAGGGTGTGACGCTGGCCGCCGCCAGCGAGAGGCCGGGCTCCAAGGCTCTGGGCAAGGATGCGGGCGAGGTCGCCGGGATCGAACCGAACGGCGTGCTGATCGGCGACGACAGCGCCGCCGCCATCAGGGCCGCGGACTGCGTGATCGATTTCACGGTGCCGGAGGCGACGGTGGCGCATGCCAGGGTGGCCGGCGAGAACGGCGTCGCCATGGTGATCGGCACGACCGGCCTCGATCCCGTCCAGACCAGGCTGATCCACGACGCGGCGACGAAGGTGCCGATCCTGTGGGCGGCCAACATGGCGCTGGGCGTCAACATCCTGCTGGCGCTGGTCGAGAAGACCGCGTCGATGCTCGACCCCAGCTACGATATCGAGGTGCTGGAGATGCACCATCGCCACAAGATCGACGCGCCCTCGGGCACCGCGCTGGCGCTCGGCCGCGCCGCGGCGGCGGGCCGCAAGGTCCAGCTCGAGGAAGTCTGGCGCAAGAGCCGCGACGGCCATACCGGCGCGCGGCCGACCGGCGAGATCGGCTTCGCCACCCTGCGCGGCGGCGAGGAGGTGGGCGTGCACACGGTCTACTTCGCCGCGGCCGGCGAACGGCTCGAACTCAACCACCGCTCCTTCAGCCGCGAGACCTATGCCGCCGGCGCCGTGACCTCGGCCAAGTGGCTGGAGGGAAAGAAGCCCGGCCTCTACGGCATGAAGGACGTGCTGGGGCTTTAGAGACTTTCGGCCTCGAGTTCACCACACCGCCTCATCCTGAGAGGCTGGCCGAAAATGAATGCAGCTAAAACAACAGGCTATGAACGGGCCCGATAACCTCACCCTGAGGAGCATCGCGCAGCGATGCGTCTCGAAGGGTGGGAACGCGCACCTTGCCTGTTGCCCATCCTTCGAGACGCGCCGCTTCGCGGCGCTCCTCAGGATGAGGT
>JBILYJ010000163.1:0-9784 GCA_044377795.1 Reyranella sp.
CTGCAGCCTGGGCTCTCCCGGCATCGGCGAGGTCCAGTTTCCCCGTCCCGTCCGTCCAGGCGACACGCTGCGCGTGGTGTCCGACATCGTCCAGCTCCGGCCCTCGGCCTCCAGGCCGGATCGCGGCATTGCCCGGCTGCGCCAGGTCACGATCAACCAGCGCGGCGAACAGGTCATGGAACAGGAGACCACGGTCTTCCTGAAGCGCCGCGCCGCGGCCTAACGCCAGGCGAAAACCGGCTGTTCGTAGTGGTCGACCCGCGTGTCGCGGCCGGCCAGCGCCACTTCCCGGAACTGGAACAGCACCGCTGCCGTCGGCGCATTCACCGTCGCCACCGGCAGCGGCAGGCGGATGATCGGGCGGTCGGATTCCTCGATCGCCAAAATCTCCGGGGACCCCTCCCGGAAGAGCTCCCCGCAGCCGATCCGATAGGCGCCGGCCACTTCAGACGGATTGGGCGTCAGCGTAACCCCGGGCGCCCACACCACCACCGGCGCGATCAGGTAGCCCGACCGTGTCGGATAGTCGTCGAGGGTCCCCAGGATATCGTCGGTGGAAGCCAGCACGCCCAGCTCCTCGTGCAGTTCGCGCAGCGCGGTCTGCTCGATCGTCTCGCCGGGATCCACCCGCCCACCCGGCAGGGCCCACTGGCCGCCATGGGCCCGCAGCCTCGGCGTACGCCTGGTGAGCAGGAAGGCGGCCTCGCCGGGCTCATCGCCTTCGGCAATGACGATGGCCACGGCGGCCCGCTTGAGGCCACCGGCATCGACACGGCGGCGCAGGTCGAAGCGCCCAAGATGCTCCGTGACCCGGGCGCGCAGGGCCTCATCCAAGGGAATCGGGTTCACGGGCCGGCGGGTCTCCGGAATGTCCAGACGACGGCAGGGGGCATGTTGCGCCAGATGCGCGGCCCCCGCGAGCCGACGAGCCGCAGCGCCTGGGAGAGACTGCGCGGCACCGGCTGCGCCGGGCCGTAAGTGAATTGGACCAGGGAGCCGCCGCGCGGCAGGGCGTCGAACACGCCCTCCACGATACCGCGCACCACGTCTGCGGGAAGCGACAGCAGCGGCAGGCTCGACACGACCGCCGACACCGAGCCGATCCCCTGCTCTGCCAGGATTTTCGGCAGCCTGGCGGCATCGCCCTCGACGATCTTTGGCCCGGCGAAATGCCGCCGCAGGAACGAAGCGAGCTCGGGATCGCGCTCGACCAGCGCCAACCGGTCGGCGGGAATGCCCGCCGCCAGGAGCGCCTTGGTGACCTCGCCGGTGCCCGCGCCCAGTTCGATCACGTGGCCCTCGCGCCCCTTCATCTCCGCGAAGGTCGTCCGCGCCATGGCCTCTGCCAGCAGCCGGCCGCTCGGCACGACCGCCCCCACCGCAAAAGGCCGGCGCAGCCAGCGTTTCAGGAACAGGGCGGTGCCGGCGCGCGAGCCGAGGTCGTCACGAGTCTCGATCGGGGGCATGGCGGAACGCTAGCAGACGCCTTTCCAAGTCGACAGGAAAAAGCAGCCGCTCCCTATTGCGCGGGTTGCATGGACGGGTCCGTCGCAGGCGCCGGAGCTGGCGCCTCGAACACCGGCTCGGCATGCCGCATCTGCTCGACGGCGTTGACCATGGAGACGTACACGGCGGCCACGTAGGGAAGCGACTGCACGATCATGAACAGCGCCCACAGGCGGGCCTCGGGGTCGACGACACCGTTGCCGAACCACAGCACCGCCGCCGCGGTCCACAGCAGCGCGGCCAGGAGCGCCTCGCCGCGCGCCATGCCGAGCGCCATCCCGAGCGTCGCGCGCTCGTCCATCTTGGGCGTGCGCATGAACGGAAGGCGGCTGGTCGCGAGCCCGTAGATCACCGCCCGTCCCACCGTATAGGTGAGCGCCAGGCCCGCGAGGGAGGCGCCGACGCTCTGGCGGAAGGTGCAGCGCACACGGTCGAAATACAGGCCGAACGAATAGAGCAGCTTGAAGACGAAGATGCCGATGGTCGGTGCGATGAACTCGGCGGGCGGCAGGCCGACCGGCTTCATGCCGAACAGCGGCGGCAGGACGACCGCCAGCACCCAGGCCAGCCCCGCCCAGGTGAAGATCAGGTTCAGCGCATCGGCGAACCAGGGCATCCAGCCGGCGACGAAATGATACTTCTGCCAGAAGGTCAGCTTGGTATCGCCGAAGAACATCTTGCCCGCATGGGCCTTCATGATCTGCATGGCGCCGTAGGCCCAGCGGAAGCGCTGCTTCTTGTAGCCCGAGAAATGATCGGGCGTCAGGCCGTGCCCGAAGCGCTCGCGGCTGTACATCGCGCCGTAGCCGTTCTCCATCAGGCGCAGGCCGAGTTCGGTGTCCTCGGTGATGCACCAGGTCGCCCAGCCGCCCATCTCCTCCATGCAGGAGCGGCGCACCAGGGTCATCGTGCCGTGCTGGATGATGGCGTCGTACTCGTTGCGCAGGCACATGCCGATGTCGAAGAAACCGGCATATTCCCAGTTCAGCATCTCCTTGAACCGGTCGCCGCGCCAGTCGCGGTGGTCCTGCGGCGCCTGCACGTAGCTGATTTTGGCATCGTCAAAATACGGCACCAGCGCCTTCAGCCAGTCCGGCCGCACCATGTAGTCGCTGTCAATGACGCCGATCACCTTGGCGTCGGGCGCGGTCTGGGTCAGCACGAAGTTGAGCGCGCCGGCCTTGAAGCCCTTCATGACGTCGAAATGGAAGAACTTGAAGCGCTCGCCGAGCTGGGCGCAATAATCCTGCACCGGGCGCCACACCGCGGGATCCTTGGTGTTGTTGTCGATGACGATGACTTCGAAATTCGGGTAGTCGAGCGCGGCCAGCGAATCGAGCGTCTGCATGACCATCGACGGCGGCTCGTTGCAGATCGCGAGATGCAGCGAGACTTTCGGCCAGTCGCGGTCCGCCGGCTGGCGGGCGATCATCTCGGCGGCGGGCAGCGCCTCGCGCGTCCAGCGGCCGCGCCAGATCGTCTCGGCCATCTCGAGCGCCTGCACCAGTGCCATGCCGAGGCTGGCCACCAGGAAGAAGGCCAGCACACCCCAGCCCACCATCTCGGAGGCGACCATGTAGGTGCCGGCGGCAACCGAGACACCATAGGCCACGGCACTCGCAGACAGCGCCACCAGGGCGCAGAAACCCACCTGCCCCGCCATGCCGAGGCCCGGCCAGCGCCACAGGAAGAGCAGCATCAGCGGCAGCGACGCCGCCAGCGACCAGGCGGCGCAGGAGAGCCACTGCGGAAAGGTCTCGATCGAACCGGTCCAGGCGAATTTCTGCTGCCGGTCGGCGTTCCAGAGGCCCCAGTAGCCGCCCGCCTTGCCCTCCAGGTCGTAGGACTTCCACGGCTGGTCGACGGCCTCGACGACGAAGGTGTCGATGTTCTGCGAGCGCAGCCACGCCACCATGTCGCGCACGTTCCTGGCCTGCTCGGCCGGCGTCGCATGCTTCACGACGCCCGAACCAGGGCTGCGGCGCGAGGCGCCGTTCGACGGCCAGCCGACCTCGGTGACGATGATGTTCTTGTTCGGGTAGAGCTTGCGCAACAGCCCGATCTTCTCTTTCAAATATTCGAGCGGCGTCGAACTCGACTGTTCGTCCCAGTACGGCAGGATGTGGACGGCGAGATAATCGACCTCTCGGGCAAGCTCGGGATAGCGCTCCCAGATGTGCCACGGCTCGGCGGTGCTGACCGGGACCTTGACGTTGCGCTTGACGTTGCGGATCTCGCGGATGAGCTGTGCCGGGCTGACGGCGTTTGGATCGCGCACATTCTTCTCGCCATCGAAGCGGAGGATGTTCTCGTTGCCGACCAGCACGCGCTCGATGCTGGGGTTCTGGTTGGCCATCCGGATCAGCGCGCCGGTTTCCTCGGCGTTGACCTCGCTCGCCTCGCGGCCGAACTGCAGCTTGGCTTCCTTGGGGCTGTAGATCCAGGCGCCGGGCACCAGCTTGAGGCCGTACTTGGCGGCCAGGGCCGGCATCGAGTCGCCGCCGTCCGTGGTGCGATAGGTACGGACGTAGTTGACCTTCCCGCCGAGCATCGCGAAGTCGCGCTCGATCTGGTCCTTTCGCGGCTTGATCTGGGGAGTAGGCGTGTCGTTTACGGCGGTGCCCAGGAAACTCCAGAGGCCGGTCGCCTTGCCGGCCAGCGGATCCTGGTCCTTGGCCCAGGGGGCGTACGTGACGCCATGGAGGGGGCCTGCCACGTCGGCCGCCGTCACACGGCTGTCCAGCAGACGCCAGCCGACCAGGGTGGCCGCGACGACAATCAAAAGAACCAAGCCCCGACGCATCATTGAGGGACGATCGCTCCGGCAAATCCGCCGATGGTGAACGCTCGCTTCGGGATCGCGGTCGCATGTCGCCTGCGGACGACAATCGTCGACGCAAGGACCGTGCCCGGATCGACTCTTTCAGCGAGCCGACTACCACGCAGTGCGGCGGACCTCTTCGAGGTTTCCTTGCGCCCGATTTCCTCGGTTGCGACCCTTCGCAGCCGGTAAGGCGACGCCGTAATCTATACCCTGCGGCTCCCGGTACGGTAAAGAGACCCAAAGCGATGATGGCTAAAATGCCCAATTGTCGCTGGCCTTGTCGCCCATCCTTCGTCAAAACGCCACAAACGATGACCGATCAGGCCTCCGCTGCAGCGCCCGCTGCGGTCCCTCCCTCTCTTCGCGCAACCTATCGCGCGGCAGATCGTTTCGGCTTCCTCGAGCGCGCGGGCGCGCGCCTCCGCTACGCGTGGTGGAATGCCCTCGGCATCCCCCGCGGCACCGTCGTCATCCTGACCGGGCGCGGCGAATTCATCGAGAAATACGCCACCGAGGTGGTCGGCGAACTGCTGGAGCGCGGCTTTGCGGTCGCCGCCATCGACTGGCGCGGCCAGGGCCTTTCCGACCGGCCGCTCCAGGATCGCGGCAAGGGGCATATCGACACCTTCGCGACCTACATGGCCGACCTCCGGCTGTTCCTGGAAACCGTCGTTTCCCCCGAAGCGCCTCGCCCCGTGCTGGCCCTCTGCCATTCGATGGGCAGCCATATCATGCTGCGCGAATTGGCCGAGAACGGCAGCGGTCCCTTCTCCGCCGCCCTGTTCGTGGCCCCCATGACCGTCCTTCGTCGCGAGGCGATGCTGCGGTCGGTCCTGATGATCATGCCGGAGGTCCCCGCCGTCGAGGATCGGTACCTGTTCGGGACCGGTCCCTTCGTCCTGCTGGCCCGGGAATTCGCGTCGAACTTCGTGACCCATGACGAGCGCCGCTATCGCTTCACCGAGGACTGGTTCACCGCCGATCCGCGTCTCACGCTGGGCGGTCCGACGATCGGCTGGTCGCGGCAGGCCGTCCGGTCGATGGCCGCGGTCCACGCCCCCGGCTATCTCGAGCGCATCGACATTCCGCTCCTCGTCATCACCGCCGGCGAGGACCGGCTGATCGACTCGCGGTCCCATGCCCCGCTGGTGGCGCGCCTGAAGCACGGCGAGCACTTCACCATCGGCCATGCGCGCCACGAGATCATGATGGAGACCGACGAGATCCGGGCCCTTTTCTGGGAGGCGTTCGACCGGCTGGTGAAGGGAGTGCTGAGCTGACATGACCGAGATCCAGATGCTGGTGATCGCCGGCGCCTTCCTGGTGGCCGGCGTTGCCAAGGGCGCCATCGGCATCGGCCTGCCGCCGATCGCCGTCGGCCTTATGACCCTCGCGCTGCCTCTCGAAGACGCGCTGGCGATGATGACCATCCCGACGCTGGCCACGAACGTCTGGCAGGCCGGCTACGGCCCCGGCCTCGGCCGCCAGATCCGGCGCTTCTGGAGCTTGGCGGCGACGGCTATGGTCACGCTCGTGATCGTAGCCGCGACGCTCGGCCAGCTAGGCTCCGCCAAGGCCACGTCGATCCTGGGCCTGCTGCTCGTGGCCTATTCCCTGCTGGCGCTGGTGGCCTGGCGGCCGCACGTGCCGCGCCATGCCGAGCGCTGGGCCAATCCGCTGGCCGGCGTGGCGACCGGCTTCATGACGGGCATCACCGGCATCGCGGCTGTCCCCTTCCTGCCTTACATGCAATCGCTCGAAATCCAGAAGGACGATCTCGTGCAGGCGCTAGGCCTGCTGTTCATCGTGATCACGGCCGCCCTCACCCTGGCGCTGTTCCGTCAAGGCGCGTTCGACGCCGCCAACGTCATTGGTGGCTGTGCCGCCATCGTGCCGACCTCGATCGGCGTCTGGCTCGGCCAGAAGTCTCGCAATGCGCTGTCTCCGGAGATGTTCCGCCGGGTTTTCCTGGTCGGCCTGCTGGCCCTCGGGCTGCACATGGCGCGTGGCTTGTTGTAGGGTCGGGCCATGTCACTCCCTCCTTTCAAGGTTACGATCTGCAGCATTCCCGAACTTCCGCAGCACTGCGCCGTCGGTGTCAGCCACGTCCTGTCGATCATCGACACACACGAGCCGCGCCCGCCCGCGCTCGACGCCTACCCCAGCATCGAACACGAGTTGATCCGCTTCGACGACGTCGTGGCGGAATATCCCGGCTTCGAGGCCTGTACGCAGGCCCATATCGAGCAGGTGCTCGCCTTCGGCGAACGCGTCCATGCGCGGCCCGACGGCCATGTCCTGGTCCATTGCCACGCCGGTATTTCCCGCTCGACGGCGGCGGCCGCCATCCTGATGACCCAGTTCGCGCCGGGAACCGAGGAACAGGCCTTCCTGAAGCTGCTGGACCTGCGCAAGCACGGCTGGCCCAACACCCGCATGGTCGAGTTCGCCGACACGCTGTTGAAGCGCGACGGTGCCATGCTGCGTGGCCTCGTCGCCTACCGGAAAGCCCTCCTCGAAGTGAAGCCGCACCTCAAGGACGTGGTCCGCAACATCGGTCGCGGCCACGAGATTCCCGTCTGACTGTCGGGGCGTGGCTTACGCCACGCCCCCATTACGCATTGAAGAGGACTACCGCGCCTTCATCGGCAGGCTGGCGAGATGGGTGCCGGCATCGACGATCAGGAACTCGCCGGTGATGTTGCTGGCGCTGGTCAGGAAGAACATCACGGCCTCCGCCATCTGCTCGGGCGTACCGGCCTGGCGCAGCGGGGTGTTCTGCTCCTGCCCCATCTTCATCTTGTTGTAGTTCTCCTCGCCCATGCCGCCCAGCAGCCAGCGCGTCTGGATGAATCCCGGGCAGACCGTATTCACCCGCACCGCCGGCGACAGCCAGCGCGCGAGCGTGAGGGTCAGGGTGTTGAGCGCGCCCTTGGAGCAGGCATAGGGAATCGAGCTGCCGACCCCCATGACGCCCGCAATCGAGGAGATGTTGACGATCGAGCCGCGGTCCTGCTGGGTCTCCCACTGCTTCTTCATCATGGGATAGACGGCACGGCTCATCATGTAGGGACCGGTCACGTTCACCCGCAGGATGCGATCGAAATCCTCCGGCGTGACGCCGTCGAGGTCACCCTGGTTCTGGAACTTGGTGGTGCCGGCATTGTTGATCAGGCCGTCGATGCGGCCCCACTGCTTCATCGTCTCGTCGGCGAGCCTTTTGCAGTCGGCGTCCTGGCCCATGTCGGCCTGGACGAGGATCGACTCGACGCCCTTGGCCTTCACCGCCTCGTAGGTCTCGTCCGCCTCTTTCTTGCTCTTGGTGTAGTTGATCGCGACGTTCCAGCCGCGCTCCGCCAGATCGAGCGCGCAGGACGCGCCCAGTCCGGTCGCCGAGCCCGTCACGATCGCCACCTTGTTCGATTTCGCCATGTCGTTTCTCCCGATATCTCGCAGCACCTTTCATAGGCTAGGATCGGCCTCCAAGGCAAAGAAACGCACCTCAGGCGGAACCATGGCGGATCTGTTTTCGATGAAGAATCGCGTGGCGCTGGTGACCGGCGCGTCGCGCGGGCTGGGGCGCGACATGGCGCTGGCCCTGGCGGAGGCCGGCGCCACCGTGCTCTGCGCCGGTCGCACGGTGAAAGAGCTCGACGCGACGGCCCGCGCCATCGACCGCAAGGGCGGCAAGGCGCACGTGGTCCCGTTGGACGTGACCGACGAGGCCGATGTCGTCGCCAAGATCGCGGCCATCGTGGCCCAGCACCGCCGCATCGACGTGCTGGTGAACAACGCCGGGATCGTGCACCGCCAGGACATCGTCGACACGGCGACGGCCGATTTCCGCAAGGTGATCGAAACCGACCTGGTCTCGCAGTTCATCGTCGCCCGGGAGGTCGGGCGCCACATGCTGGCGCGCAAGTATGGCCGCATCGTCAACATCTCGTCGGTGATGGCGGTCCTCGGTCGGGCCTCGGTCGCGGGTTACGTTTCCGCCAAACACGGGCTCGTCGGTCTCACCAAGAACCTGGCGGCCGAGTTCGGGCCGCACGTCACCGCCAACGCGATCGCTCCCGGCTACATCCGGACGGAGCTCAACGTGCCCCTGCAGCAGAACAAGGACTTCAGCGGCATGCTCGAGCGCCGCACCGCGGCCGGGCGCTGGGGCAAGCCCGAGGATCTGCGCGGCGCGCTGCTGCTGCTGGCGTCCGATGCGGGCAGCTACATCACCGGCCATACGCTGGTGGTCGATGGCGGCCTGACCACGATCCTCGCCTGATCGGACGGGCGAGACCATGACCGGGATTCCGCGCTGGGCGATGCTCCTGCTGGCGGCCGCGCTGGTGCTGTACGGCATCGCGGCCTCGCAGGGCTGGCTGCGCGACCCGTCGCTGGCGAAGGCCGACTACGTCGGCACCATCGACGTCTCGGCCGATGACGCAAGGCTCTACCGCGCCGTTCCCTTCGAGTGGCAGGTGACCAGCGCCGCTGGCAGCTTCAAGGGCAACGACACGGCGCATGTTCGCATCGACCCGTCGGGCGAACGCACCGTGCTCTGCGGCTGGGTGCCGCTCGACAAGGGCGGCGCTTCGATCCGCGCCACCCGTTGGCTGAGCGAAGCGCGCCTCGCCGTCGGCGACATCAAGGTCACCGCCCTGTTCATCGCCCCGGTCGACCGGAAGCCCGGGGACGGACTCAACGCCGGCTGCCTGCGGCTCGACGAAGGCATCAAGCCCGCCGCCGACGCCCCGCTCCGGCTCGAAGGCCCGGCCGTCCGCGAATAGACACGCTTCCCTCATCGAGAGAGAAACCATGCTGCCCAGACAAGGCGTCACTCCGGAACTGGCCCGTTTCATCGTCGACACGAAATGGGACGACCTCCCCGAGAAGGCGCGCCACGAGGCCAAGCGCGCCCTGCTGAACTTCTTCGCCGTGGCGATCGCGGGATGCCGCACCCAGCCGGTCGAGCTGGCGCTGCGGACCCTGGGCGAATTCTCGGGCGGCCGGCAGGCCACCCTCGTCGGTCGGCCCGAGCGCATCGATCCGCTGACCGCCGCCTTCCTGAACGCGGCGGGCGCCAACGTCTTCGACTATTGCGACACCCATCTCCCGACCGTCGTTCACCCGACCTCGCCGCTGGCGCCTGCGCTGCTGGCCCTGTCCGAGATTCGCCGCGTCACCGGGCCCGACCTGCTCCTCGCCTTCGCGCTCGGCTTCGAGATCGAATGCCGGGTCGGCGGCGCGGTCTCGCCCGGCCACTATCCCAAAGGCTGGCACATCACCTCGACCTGCGGCGTGTTCGGCTCGGCGGCGGGCGCAGCCAAGCTTCTGGGCCTCGACGTCGAGCGCACCGTCTGGGCGCTGGGCAGTGCCTCGACCCAGTCCGCCGGACTCTGCGAGTGCCTGGGCTGGCCCGCCAAGAGCGTCAGCGTCGGCAACGCCGCGCGCAACGGA
>JBILYJ010000671.1:0-2510 GCA_044377795.1 Reyranella sp.
ACGCCATGGATCACTGGATCCTCGTGGTCTTCGCCTATTCCTGGGGGGTGATCGCCGGCGTCTGGGGCGTCGAGTGGACCGAGCTCACGCCGTTCAACTACGGCGCGCTCTTCATGTTCGGGGCGGGCTCGATCGTCAGCGGCCGCCTCGGCGACCATTGGGGCCGCTGGATCATGATGGTGATCTTCTTCGTGGGCATGGGCGTCTCCGCCCTGATCATCGCGCTCTGTACCAACAAGTGGCAGATCGGCGCGGCGCTGACGCTGATGGGCGCCTTCGCCTCGATCTATCACCCGGTCGGCATCCCGATGCTGGTGCAGAAGGCCAAAAATCCCGGTTTCACGATCGGCGTGAACGGCCTGGCCGGCAACATGGGCATCGCCATCGCCGCCGGCCTCTCGGTCTACATCGCCCAGCGCTTCGGCTGGCAGGCGGCGTTCATCATCCCCGGCGTCATCTGCCTGGTCTGCGCCGTCGCCTTCGTGGTCCTGGTGCCGCGCGAGGAAGAGGCGCCGGCCAAGCGCAAGGCCAAGATGCTCGACCTGCCGCCGTCGGTCATGGCGCGCGTCTTCGCCATCATGACCTTCACCGCGGTGACCGGCAGCATCGTCTTCAACTTCACGACCAACGGAAACGGCGAGCTGCTGGCCAACCGCGCCAAGGCCATCGCGCAGGATCCGGCGATGCTGGCCACGATGCTGTTCGTCATCTTCGCGCTGGCTTCGCTCGCCCAGCTCGTGGTCGGCAAGATGATCGATCGCTACCCGTTGAAGAACATCTACCTGCCGATCGTGCTGCTGCAGGTGCCGCTGTTCCTGATCGCCTCGCAGGTCGAGGGCTGGGCGCTGTTCTTCACGGCCATCGCCTTCATGCTGCTGGTGTTCGGCGCCATTCCGTTCACCGACGCGATGATCGTGCGCTACATCGATGACCGCATGCGCAGCCGCGTCACCGGCGTCCGACTGGCGATCGGCTTCGGCGTGAGTTCCTTCGTCGTGGCGTTGATCGGCCCGGCGGTAAAGGACGCGGGCTTCCCCGTGCTCTTGTCGGTATTGGCGGGCGTGGCCTTCTGTTCGTTCCTCGCTCTGTCGATGCTGCCGAGCGAACGTGACGTGCATGCCGCGTCGGCGGCACCGAAGCCCGCCGAGTAGAACTTCTCCCTGGAGAACGACGGTCGCGCCCGCATTGCGCCGCCGTCGCGCGTTTGCGATCCTGCCTCCAAATGAAACAGTGAGGGCGGGATCATGATCAAGAGACGTGGCGTACTGGCAGGTGCCGCAGGCTGGACGATCGTCGGTCCCTCCGCGGTGCGGGCCCAAGCCTGGCCCAGCCAGCCGATCCGGCTGGTGGTCCCTTACGTCGCCGGCGGTTCGACCGACACGGCCGCTCGCATCGTTGCCGAGAAACTGTCGGGCATGCTCGGCCAGCAGGTGATCGTCGAGAACAAGGGCGGCGGTAACACCATCATCGGCATGGACGTGGTGGCCAAGGCCAGGCCCGACGGCAATACGCTGCTGCTGGGCGCCGCGACGATGGCGACCAATGTCGCCCTGGGCATGAAGCAGCCGTTCGATCCGCTCAAGGATTTCCAGATGATCTCGACCCTGGTCGACATCCCCGATCTCCTGGCGATCGACGGCAAGGCGTTGCCGGCGAAGAACTACGCGGAGTTCGCCGAATTCGTGAACAAGCAACCGCAGCGCGTGCGCTATGCCACCTCGGGCATGGGCAACCAGCCGCACCTCTGGGGTGAACTCTTCCGCACCCGCAACAAGCTCAATCTCGAGAGCGTCAGCTACAAGGGCGCGGCCGACGCCTTGCGCGACGTGATGGGTGGCCACCTGCCGATCATGATCGACGTGGTGCTGCCCACGGGCACGCACGTGGCGGCCGGCCGCCTGACCGGCATCGCCGTCGCGTCGCCCGAGCGCTCGACGGTCTGCCCCGACGTTCCGACCGTGGCGGAACTCTGCATGAAGGACCTGGAGAGCGCGGCCTTCTTCGGTCTCGTGGGGCCGGCCGGTCTGCCGGCGCCGATCGTGGAGAAGCTGAACGCGCTCTGCCTCGAGACGCTCAAGGACCCGGCGGTGAAGAAGCGGTTCGCCGAACTCGGCTTCTTCACGACGGGCAGCACGCCGCAGGCCTATGTCGATCGTGTCAAGTTCGAGACCGAGCGCTGGACCAGGGTCGTCAAGGAAAACAACATCAAGGTCGAGGGGTAGCAATCATGGCGTCCGTGTCGGCCGTTCCCGTTCCTTCCTCCCACCTCGACGCCGCGCGCGACGCCGAACCTGCAACCAAAGCCGCCAATGCGGCGATGGCGGCTCAGCTGCCCTTCGCCGACACGGCCGACTTCGAGGCCGCGAAGCGCGGTCTGATTGCGACCGTGCCTGAAGGGATCGTGCGCACCGGCGGTGGCACGGTCCTCTGGAACCTGGGCGAGTATGCCTTCATCGACGGCGAGCTGGCGCCCGACACGGTCAATCCCAGCCTGTGGCGCATGGCGCGCC
>JBILYJ010000164.1:0-9751 GCA_044377795.1 Reyranella sp.
CGCATGTCATCGCCCTGATCGCACTCCCGCCAACCCGTAGAGAGCCAAGCATGCCCCGCCTCAGCACCGCCGAAGCCACGGTCGAAACCCTCCTGCTGCACGGTCTCGACACGGTCTATGCCCTGCCCGGCCTGCATCAGGATCCGCTGTTCGACGCCTTCTATCATGCTTCGGACCGGCTGCGCGTGATCCATCCGCGCCACGAGCAGACGGCGGCCTACATGGCGCTGGGCGCGGCGCTCGCCACCGGCAAGCCGCAGGCCTTCGGCGTCGTGCCCGGTCCCGGCCTGCTCAATGCCGGTGCCGCGCTGCTCACGGCCTACGGCATGAACGCGCCGGTGATCGGCCTGATCGGCCAGATCCCGCAGGCCGACATCGACCGCGGCCACGGTCACCTGCACGAGATCCACGACCAGCTGGGCCTCATGCGGCACATCACCAAATGGGCCGAGCGCATCCGCAGCCCGCAGGAGGCGCCCACCCTGGTCAGCCAGGCGATCTGGCACGCCACCTCGGGCCGCCCGCGTCCCGTCGCTCTGGAATGCGCGCTCGACACCTGGGCGAAGTGCAGCGAGGTGGTGATCCCCGACGCACCGCTGGCCCTGCCGCCGGAATCGATCGACGACGAGGCGGTCGAGACGGCCGCGCGGATCCTCGGCCAGGCCGAGCGACCGATCATCGTGCTGGGCGGCGGCGCCATGGACGCGTCCGACGAGATCATCCGGCTGGCCGAGATGCTCGAGGCGCCGGTCAGCTCCTACCGCCGCGGCCGCGGCATCGTCCCCTCCTCCCATCGGCTGGCCGTCGACATGCCGATCGGCCATCGGCTGTGGAAGGACGCCGATGCCGTGCTGGCGGTCGGGACGCGCTTCTTCATCCAGAACGGCAGTTGGGGGATCGACGACAGGCTCAAGGTGGTGCGGGTCGATATCGATCCCGACGAGCCCGAGCGTTTCCGCAAGCCCGATGCCGCGCTGGTCGGCGACGCGGCCCCGCAGCTTTGCGCGCTGATCGCGGCCCTCGGCCGCCACAACCGCAAGCGCACCTCTCGCACCGAAGAGCTGAACAGCCATCGCGCCTGGTTCGCCGGGCGCCTGTCGAAGCTCGAGCCGCAACTCTCCTTCCTGAAGGCGATCCGCAACGCATTGCCGGAAGACGGCATCTTCGTCGACGAGGTCTCGCAGATGGGCTTCGCCTCGCGCGTCGCTCTGCCGATCGAGAAGCCGCGCACCTTCCTGTCACCGGGTTATCAGGACAATCTCGGCTGGGGTTTCGGCACGGCCCTGGGCGCAAAGGCAGCGATGCCCGACCGAAAGGTCCTGGCAATCGCCGGCGACGGCGGCTTCATGTACCAGGTGGGCGAACTGGCGACCGCCGTTCGCCACAACATCGCCGTGGTCGTCGTGGTGTTCGACAACGGGGCCTTCGGTAACGTGAAGCGCATCCAGCAGGAGCGCTACGGCAACCGGCTGATCGCCTCGGACCTTCAGAATCCCGACTTCGGGAAGCTCGCCGATTCCTTCGGCATCGCCTCGTTCAAGGCGCTCGATGCCAGGCAGCTGGAAGACGCCCTGCACAAGGCGTTCGCGTTGAATGCGCCCGCCCTCGTCTGGGTCCCGCACGGCGACGTCCCCAGCCCCTGGGACCTCATCATGATGCCGAAGGTGCGCGGTTAGTCGATCGCGTCGGCGGCCGGATTTTTGGTTGCCGCTAGCGCAACCCTGCGAGGATCCCGGCGAAGTCCGTACGGCACCTGAAGCCCAACACACGCTCCGCCTTTCCGGCGTCGTAGACCCGGTCGATCGTGTCGAACATCGTCCAGCCGCGCCGCTCATAGAGCGCGCGGTACTCCGGGAACAGGCGCTCCACAACCGAGGGTGCATCGACGATCAGCGCGCGGCAGTCCTCCCGGCTGAAGGGCGTCGGTGCGGAGACGATGAAGGTGTCGAAGCCGACCTCCTTCGCCCTGGCCAGTGCCACGACGTGGGCCTCGGCCGCATCCTCGACGCCGAGGCGGCGGAACAGGAACTCGTTGGCCTTGGTGTTCTCGCCCGACTGGACGATGGCATGCGCCATGTCGTCTTCCTCCGGGAAGAACCGTGACGTACGCAGCACCAGAACGGGCAGCCCGTGCAGGTGATTGAACAGGCGGCACAGCTCTTCCGCGGCGAGCTTGGTGACGCCGTAGATGTTGCGCGGCTTGAGAGGCATCGTCGTCTCGTCGATCCACACCGCTTCCTTTGCCCCACCCGACTTTCCGTCGCGAATCTCCTGCGAGATCATGAGCGAGGTCGTCGAGGTGAAGACGAAGCGGTCGACGGTCGAGCCCGGCGCCACCGCCTCCTCCAACAGGTTCAGCGTCCCCTGCACGTTGACCGCGACGAACTCCGAATTGTCATGGGTCTCGATATGCGGCTTGTGGCGCGCCGCGGCATGCACGAGGGCGGTGATGCCTTCGTCGCGGATGACGCGACGGACCAGCGCGCGGTCGACGACCGAGCCCACGACCGTCGTCGTGGCGCCTGGCTCGGGATCGAGGCCCACCACCTTGTGCCCATCGCGCGCAAGCCTCGGCACCAGGGTCTGGCCAAGCCAGCCCGACGAACCGGTCACCAGGATGTTCATGTCGCGGCTTTTGCCAGGGCGACCAGCGTGTCGGTCATCGCGCTCAGAGTCCCGTCCAGTCCCGCGACCACACCATGACGCCGCACGAGCGATGCCGGGTCATTGTAGGCGAGCCACACCCGACCCGTTTCATCCTCCCAAACCAGCACGCGCAACGGCAGATCGATCCCCAAAGTCTGCACAGCCTGCATCAGGGGCGTGCCGGCCTTGGCATTACCGAAGATCAATACTTCGGTCGGCCGCAATTCCAGGCCGGCCTTCGCGGCGGCGGCACCATGATCGATGCGTGCCATGACCGTCATGCCGCGGTCCACCACCGCAGCCGCCAGCAGATCCATCGTCACCTTGTGCGCGTGGCGACTTGGCAGGGTGATCAACCCGTCTGCACTCACGGGGTAAGGCCCGCTTCCTTCAGGGCTGCATCCTGCCGGACCGTCAGCGCCTCCACGTCGAAGCCGTCGATCAGGCCTTCGAAAAGCTGGTGCCAGTTGATCGAGGCGCGGAGGTGGATGAACACCGAGCCGAGGCCGATGGCGGCACGGTCCATGAACACGAACTCGCGCGGCGGCCGCACCCCGCCCATCTTGCGCAGCTCGCCGAACACGTTCTGCGCCATCTCGCGGCCGTAGCCCTCGGCCATGCCCTCGGTGAGGCGCCGCGGGCGGTCGTCCATCAGCGGACCATAGAGGAACGCGGCCCATCGATTGAGGATCGCGATCATCTCCTTGCTGAGACCCGTGAACCCCCAATCCTCGTAGGCCGCGACCGCGCGCGCCTCATCGTCGGTCATCAGCGCGCGATAGAGCTCGATCGAGCCGCGCACGAAGCGCGGCGGGAAAATGCGGATGCAGCCGAAGTCCATCAGGTTCACCGAACCGTCCGGCCGCACCGAATAGTTGCCGAGATGCGGATCGCCGTGGATGGCGCCGTAGAAATAGAACGGCACGTACCAGGCACGGAACATGGCGATGGCCAGCGCGTCGCGCTCCTCCTGCGAGCGCGTCTTCCAGTTGAGCAAGGGCTCGCCCTGCAGCCAGTCCATGGTGAGCAGACGCTCGGTCGAATGCGAGTCGACGACGCCGGGCACATGGACCTGGCTCTCGTCGCGCAGCATGTGGCGGTAGAGCGCCGCGTGCCGGGCCTCCCGGCGATAGTCGAGTTCCTCGCGCAGCCGGTTGGTGATCTCGGCATGGATCTCGTCGGTGCGGATCGCCGGATCGACGCGCTGGCCGATGGCGAACACGAGCTTGAGCTGGTTGAGGTCGGCCTCCAGGGCCGAGGACATGTCGGGATACTGGAGCTTGGCCGCCACCTCGCGCCCGTCGAGCAGCATCGCGCGATGGACCTGGCCCAGCGAGGCGGCGAACGACGCCTCCTTGTCGAAGCGCGCGAACTTCGCCTGCCAGTCGGGCCCGAGTTCCGAGGCCATGCGGCGGCGCACGAAGGCCCAGCCCATGGCCGGCGCGTTGGCCTGCAACTGCGCCAGCTCGCGGGCGTATTCCGGCGGCAGCGCGTCGGGGATGGTGGCGAGCAGTTGCGCCGCCTTCATCAGCGGACCTTTCAGCCCGCCCAGCGCCGCCTTCAGCTCGCCGGCATGCTTGTCGCGGTCGAGGTTGAAGCCGAGATAGCGCTGCCCCGCCAGCTTGACCGCCAGCCCGCCGACCGACGTGCCGACTCGTGCATAGCGCCCGAGCCGGCCGCCGAGAGAGTCCCCTTCATCTGCCATCGCGGCCTACAACTTCTCGAGTTCGTCGATGAAGCCCGAGATCACCTCGAGGCCCTTGTCCCAGAAGGCCGGATCCGACGCGTCGAGGCCGAAGGGCGCCAGCAGCTCCTTGTGCCGTTTCACGCCGCCCGACCGCAGCATGTCGAGATACTTCTCCTGGAACCCGTCGGGCCTGGCCTGGTAGGCGGCATAGAGCGAGTTCACCAGGCAGTCGCCGAACGCGTAGGCGTAGACATAGAACGGCGAGTGGATGAAGTGGCCGATATAGGACCAGTAGTGCTTGTACTCGTCGTCGAAGGTGAAGGCCGGACCGAGGCTCTCCTTCTGCACCGCCATCCAGATCTCGCCGATCGCATCCGGTGTCAGTTCGCCCTCGCGGCGCGCCATGTGGATTCGGGACTCGAAATCGTAGAACGCGATCTGGCGCACCACGGTGTTCAGCATGTCCTCGACCTTGCCGGCCAGCATCGCCTTGCGCGTCGCCTTGTCGGGCGCGGTCTTGAGCAGCGACTGGAAGGTCAGCATCTCGCCGAACACCGAGGCGGTCTCGGCCAGGGTGAGCGGCGTGTCGGCCATCAGCGGACCCTGCTTGGCCGCCAGCACCTGGTGCACGCCGTGGCCCAGCTCGTGCGCGAGCGTCATCACGTCCCGCACCTTCCCCTGGTAGTTCAGCAGAAGATACGGATGCGCCGACGGCACCGTGGGATGGGCGAAGGCGCCCGGCGACTTGCCCGGCCGCGCCGGTGCGTCGATCCAGCCCGTGCCGAAGAATTTGCGGCCGACATCGGCCAGCTCGGGCGAAAAGGCATTGTAGGCATCGAGCACGATCTTCTCGGCCTCGGGCCAGGGGATCGTGCGGTCGTCATGCTCGGGCAGGGGCGCGTTGCGATCCCAGTAGGGCATCGTCCCGACGCCGAACCACTTCGCCTTGAGCTTGTAATAGCGGTGCGAAAGCTTCGGGTAGGCGGCCTTCACCGAGGCCGCGAGCGCGTCGACGACTTCGTCCTCGACCACGTTGGCCAGGTTGCGGAACGATTGCGGGCGGGCGTACTTGCGCCAGCGATCGTCGATCTCCTTGTCCTTGATCAGCGTGTTGGTGACCAGCGAGAAGACGGCGATGTTGTCGCCCTGCACCTTGCCGAACGACTTGGCGGCCTCCTTGCGGACCGCGGCGTCCTTGTTCGACAGCTTGTCGAGGATCTGCGGCTCGGTCAGCATCTCGTTGCCGAACGGGTAGCGCAGCCGCGCGATCGTCTCGTCGAACAGGCGCGACCAGGCGCTGCTGCCGACCACCGACTGGTCGTGCTGGAACTTCTCCAGCTCGTCGGAGAGCTGGTGCGGCCGGAACAGGCGCGCGTCGCGCAGCCACGGCCCGTACTTGGCGAGTTCCGGCGCCTTCAGCTTCTCGGCAAGGTCGGCATCCTCGATCTTGTTGATCTCGAGCCGGAAGAACAGCAGCTTCGAGCCGATATCGTTCAGCTTCTCGGAGATGTCCTGCGCGAAGCGGCTACGCTCCGAATCGGACAGGTCCTGCGCGGAATAGAGCTGGGCGTAGGAGCCGATCCGCCCCAGCAGGTCGCTCATCGCCTCGAGGCGGACGATCGCGCCGCCCAGCGCCTTGCCGTCGAGCCCGACGATCCTGCCCTCGTAATCCTTGGCGAAGGCCTCCGCCTCCACGGCGGCGCGCTTCAAGTCGGCGTCGAGGTCCGTCCCGCTCGGGCTGGAATAGAGGTCGGCCAAATTCCAGGTCGGCAGATCGCCCAGCACAACATTCATCGACAAACTCCCTGCGTCGCCCCTGATATGGGGCGCGACCTGCTACGTGGCTAGAGGGCCTGCCGGATCGCGGCCCCCCGATCAATTGCGCTTCCCGGTTCGAGAAAGACCGGCTCGGAACTGTGCATCTCGCCCGTCGCCGGGAGGCTCCGGCACGGTGAGGATGAATCTGCCCTTCCCCATCGTCCTCATCCTGAGAGTCTGACTCGAAATGAATGCAACCAAAACAAGGGGCTATGAACAGCCCCGATAACCTCACCCTGAGAGGCTGGCCGGAAATGAAAGCAGCTAAAACAACGGGCTATGAACGGGCCCTGTGACCTCACCCTGAGGAGCATCGCGCAGCGATGCGTCTCGAAGGGTGGGAACGCGCACCTTGCCTGTTGCCCATCCTTCGAGACACGCCGCTTCGCGGCGCTCCTCAGGATGAGGTAAGTGCTTGAATCGATTCAATTCATTTCCGGCCAGCCTCTCAGGATGAGGGGCTAATCTAAAGACGATTGTAGGCCTTGAACCAGTCGACGAAGAGCGGGATGCCCTGCCCGACGGTCACCTTGGGGGTCCAGCCGAAGTCGCGGGTCGTGCTGTCGATGTCGGCGGCGGTTTCCGGCATGTCGCCGGGCTCGCCGGGCTTGAGCTCGATCACGGCCTTCCGGCCCAGCGCCTTCTCGAACAGCGCGATGACGTCGAGGATCTCCTCGCTGCGAGAGCCGCCGAGATTGTAGAGCCGGTGCCCGGCGGTCGCAGGCGGCTGGTCGAGCACCGCCAGGGTGCCGGCCACGATGTCGTCGACGTAGGTGAAGTCGCGCTTCAGCTTGCCGTGGTGATAGAGCGGGATCGTGCGGCCTTCGTGGATCGCCCGGGCGAAGATGTACGGCGACATGTCGGGCCGCCCCCACGGCCCGTAGACCGTGAAGTAGCGCAGCCCGGTCGCCTTGAGCCCGTACTGGTGCACGTAGGTCTCGGTCATCAGCTCGCCGGAGCGCTTGGTCGCGGCATACAGCGAGACCGGATGGTCGACCCGGTCCCCGACCGTGAAGGGGATCTTGTCGTTGCCGCCATACACGGACGACGACGAGGCATAGACCAGGTGCCTGAGCTGAGGCCCCAGCCGGCGCGCCAGTTCCAGCAGGACGAGATGCCCCATCACGTTGGTCTGGACGTAGATATAGGGGTCGATCCTGGAGTGGCGGATGCCGGGCTGGGCCGCCAGGTGGACGATCCGGTCGAGATCGCCCTGGCGGTCGGCCAGCCCCATCATCGTCTCGCGGTCCGATACATCGCCCTCGACGAAGGTGAATCCGGCCGTCTCGCGCAGCGGCTTCAGCCGGGCGAACTTCAGGACCGGGTCGTAGTAGTCGCTGAAATTGTCGATCCCGACGACGGACTCGCCTCGCTCCAGCAGGGCGCGGGCGACGTGCGAGCCGACGAAACCGGCGACACCTGTGACGAGGACGGAGGTCATGGCGGCGGACGCTTACAACATTTCATTCGAAGGTGACACCGTGAAACGCCGATGGGGTGCCGCCCGGCCGGCCCGACCTAAACCGTCGTTTTTCGGGCACGGCCGCCTTCCGCATTGCCTGCCGCGTGCAAACGTCGCTACCGTCCCCATATTGAAATGTCAGGGAGGTTGCCATGCCCCTCGCGGTGACCCTGGACGACAAGTACGTACTCGAACGCGGACGCGTTTACCTGACCGGGACGCAGGCGCTGGTGCGCCTCCCGATGATGCAGCGCCAGCGCGACGTCGCGGCCGGCCTGAACACCGGCGGCTACATCTCCGGCTATCGCGGCTCCCCTCTCGGCGGCTTCGACCAGGCCCTGTGGCAGGCCAAGAAGTTCATCAAGAAGAGCCATATCGAGTTCCAGCCCGGGACCAACGAGGACCTGGCCGCCACCGCCCTGTGGGGCACCCAGCAGATCCATCTCTACCCCGGCGCACGCTACGACGGCGTGTTCGGCATGTGGTACGGCAAGGGCCCCGGCGTCGACCGGTCGGGCGACGTCTTCAAGCACGCCAATTACGCCGGTACGTCGAAGCATGGCGGCATCGTGGCCCTCGCGGGCGACGACCACATGGCGAAATCCTCGACCGTCGCCCACCAGAGCGAGCCGGCCTTCATGTCGGCCGGCATGCCGGTCATTCACCCCGCCGGCGTCCAGGAATATCTCGACTGGGGCCTGCATGCCTTCGCCATGTCGCGCTATTCGGGCCTGTGGGTGGCCTTCAAGGTCCTGAGCGAGACCGTCGACAGCTCGGCCTCGGTCTACATCGACCCGCACCGGGTCGAGATCCACACCCCCACCGATTTCGTGCTGCCGCCCGACGGCGTGCACATCCGCTGGCCCGACGACTGGCTGGGCCAGGAGCGTCGCGTCGTTACGATCAAGCAGCCCGCCGCGCTGGCCTACTGGCGCGCCAACAAGCTCGACCGGGTGCTGCTCGGCCGTCCCGACGCGCGCTTCGGCATCGTCACCGTTGGCAAATCCTATCTCGACGTGCGCCAGGCGCTCGACGAGCTGGGCATCGCGGACGAAGAGGCCGAGCGCCTGGGCCTCGCCATCTACAAGGTGGGCATGGTCTGGCCGCTGGAGACCGAGGGCGCCACCGCCTTCGCCGCCGGCAAGCGTGAGATCCTGGTCATCGAGGAGAAGCGCAACCTGATCGAACAGCAGCTCAAGGACGCGCTGTTCAACGCCCCGGCCGACCGCCGCCCCGTCGTGGTCGGCAAGACCGACGAGCGCGGCCAGAAGCTGCTCAAGACCGACGGCGAGCTGACGCCCTTCGAGATCGCCTCGGCCATCGTCGCGCGCTTCGGCCTCGATTCCTTCAGCAGCCGCACCAGGGAGCGCTTCGAGGCGCTGAAGCGCCGTGCCGGCCGCCAGGTCCGCAACGAGGCCGGCTTGGCCCGCGTCCCCTATTTCTGCTCCGGCTGCCCGCACAACAGCTCGACCAAGGTGCCCGACGGCTCGATGGCGATGGCCGGCATCGGCTGCCATACGCTTGCCATCGGCATGGAGCGCAACACCAAGACCTTCACCCACATGGGCGCCGAGGGCGCGCCGTGGGTCGGCGCCAGCCACTTCACCGACATGCCGCACGTCTTCCAGAACCTGGGCGACGGTACCTACTTCCATTCCGGCTATCTCGCGATCCGTCACGCGGTCGCGACCAACACCACCATAACCTACAAGATCCTCTACAACGACGCCGTCGCCATGACCGGCGGCCAGCCGCACGACGGCAACGTCCATCCCTGGACGATCAGCCAGCAGGTCCATGCCGAGGGCGTGGGCCGCATCGCGCTGGTGAGCGACGAGCCGGACAAGTATCCGGTCGGCACGCCGTGGGCGCCGGGCGTCACCTTCCATCACCGCGACCAGCTCGACGAGGTCCAGCGCGAGTTGCGCGAGGTCAAGGGCGTCTCGGTCCTGATCTACGACCAGACCTGCGCCGCCGAGAAGCGCCGCCGCCGCAAGCGCGGCACCTTCCCCGATCCCAACAAGCGCCTCTTCATCAACGAGGCGGTGTGCGAGGGCTGCGGCGACTGTTCCGTGAAGTCGAATTGCCTCTCGGTCGTACCGGTCGAGACCGAATTCGGCCGCAAGCGCGCCATCGAC
>JBILYJ010000672.1:0-2500 GCA_044377795.1 Reyranella sp.
GTTCAACGACCGGGGCGCCTGCCTCGCGTCGGCGCAGCTGACGGACCGCATCCGCCGCGGCGTGGTGCGCCTGTCGACCGGCGCCTGGTTCGACCCGGAGGATTCCGGTTCGAACACGCCTCTGGAGAAGCACGGCAATCCCAACGCCCTGACGCTCGACATCGGCGCCTCGAAGCTCAGCCAGGGCTGCATCGCACAGACCTGCCTGGTCGAGATCGAGCGCTTCGACGGCGTCGCGCCGGCGGTGACCGCGCACCAGCTGCCCTTGTTCAGCAGACGCTGAAACGACTCATCAGGCCCCCTTCGCCATTGACATCGCGAGCATTTTATATGCAAATGCGAGTGACTTGCAATTTACTGAGCGAGGCGAAGATGGACCCGATGATGCAGTTGCACTCCGCAGGTGAAGCTTCCCGCGCGAAGCCCGAACGCGACGCCGCGAGCATCGAGAGCAGCCAGCTCATGGCCGGCCGCCGCGAGCTTCTCATCCGCCACGGCGCCAGCACCTACAGGCTGCGCGTGACCGCTTCCGAGAAGCTGATCCTGACGAAGTAAGCGCTGCGGGCTGCCCCGCGCCGAGGGCGACCGACCTGATCCTGCCAAGCCGTCTCGCGGCTTGTGCGCGACATCCAGATCCCGTCCCGATTTTTCGTTGGACGGGCTGCCGGCAAGACAAGACAGTCCCACGGTGAAGGGGCTGGATGACGCCGGAAAGATGAACCTCAATACAATCGCCGAAGTGAAGCGGCCGTCTTCTCCGGACGAAATCGGCCCATGGCGGCCGACCTATGCGTGGCTGGCGGGAGGCACCTGGCTCTTCTCGGAGCCGCAGGTCACGACCGACACGCTGATCGACCTCGATTCCTTCGGCTGGCCTGCCCTCACCCCGACGCCGTACGGGCTCGATATCGCCGCGACCTGCCGCGTGGCCGACCTGCATGACTTCAGGGGCCCGGTGGATTGGAAGGCGGTGCCCCTCTTCGGTGACTGCATCGATGCGTTCCTGATGTCCTTCAAGATCTGGAACGCCGCCACGATCGGCGGGAACATCGTGATGTCCCTTCCGGCCGGCGCCATGATCTCGCTCACGGCCGCGCTGGAGGGAGTCTGCACCCTGTGGCCGCGCGACGGCGCCCCCCGGAGCGTTCCCGTCATCGACTTCGTCACCGGCAATCACAGGAACGTCCTGCAGCCGGGCGAGCTGTTGCGCTCGATCCATCTGCCGGCGACCGCGCTCACCAAGCGCCACGCCCTCCGTCAGATGTCCCTCACCCGTCTCGGCCGCTCGGCGGCCCTGATCGTCGCGACGGTCGATGACGATGGACGGGACTTCCTGCTCACCGTCACGGCGGCGACGCCGCGGCCCGTGCAACTGCGCTTCGAGCGCACCCCAACGGCCGCCGAGCTGCGCCTTGGAATCGACGAGAGACTGCCCGCCGACGGGTATTTCGAGGACGTGCACGGATCGGCCGCCTACAAGCGGCACATCACCTATTATCTCGCCGAGCAGGTCCGAGCGGAACTCGCATGAGCCACTACCTGGTCAATGGCCATTCCTACGAGACCGAACCCGGACCCGGCCAGTGCCTGCGCAGCTTCCTGCGCGACCTCGAAGTCTTCGGTGTGAAGAAAGGCTGCGACGCGGGCGACTGCGGCGCCTGCACCGTGTGGATCGACGGCAGGCCGTTCCACTCCTGCCTCGTCCCGGCCTTCCGCGCCGAGGGGCGCAAGGTGACGACCATCGAAGGCCTCGCCCCCGAGGGTGCGATGCACCCGGTCCAGCAGGCCTTTCACGACGCCCAGGCCTTCCAGTGCGGCTTCTGTGCCGCCGGCATGATCATGTCGACGGCAGCCTTCGGCCCCGGGCAGAAGGACGACCTGCCCCACGCGCTGAAGGGCAATCTCTGCCGCTGCACCGGCTACCGCTCGATCACCGACGCGCTGGACGGCAAATCCAACATCGAGCCGGACGTCGCGGGCAGGGCCTGCGGCGCCAGCCTGCCCAATCCCTTCACCGACGCCATCCTGACCGGC
Source organism: Reyranella sp. (assembly GCA_044377795.1). Classification (GTDB taxonomy): domain Bacteria; phylum Pseudomonadota; class Alphaproteobacteria; order Reyranellales; family Reyranellaceae; genus Reyranella. The sequence continues at coordinate 2,035 of JBILYJ010000672.1, forward strand.
AAGGCCCGTTACACGATGGACGTTGCGATGGAAGGCATGTTGCACCTCAAGGTGCTGCGTTCGCCGCACGCCCATGCACGTATCGTCCGCATCGACAGGACGGTGGCGCTGGCGGTACCCGGCGTGGTCGCCGTCTACACCTGGGAAGACGTGCCGCGCCGGCTCTACAGCACGGCGCTGCACGAGGACCATCTCGTCGATCCCGACGACACCTACATGCTCGACAATGTCGCGCGCTTCGTCGGACAGCGGATCGCGGCGGTGGTCGCCGAGAGCGAGGGCGCGGCCGAAGCCGCCTGCCGGGCGCTCGCCGTCGAATACGAGCTGCTGCCGGCGGTTTTCGACCCGGTCCAGGCCATGCAGCCGGGCGCCCCACTCCTCCATGACAAGGACGTCCTCACCAGCGACGGCAACGTCTACTGCGACCTGCAGGGCGAGATCGGTGACGTTGCCAAGGGATTCGAGC
>JBILYJ010000413.1:0-4984 GCA_044377795.1 Reyranella sp.
GGCATCTTCCGCTGGGACTTCGGGCTTTCCTGCCAGGACACGGTGCCGGTCGCCGACCTGATCAGCGAACGGATGATGCTCACCATCATCATGGAGACCAGCACGATCGCCTTCATCTGGATCGTGTCCTTCGTCATCGGCGTCTATGCCGCCACCCATCAGTACAGATGGGGCGACTACGTCGCGTCGTTCATCGGCTTCGTTGGCCTGTCGATCCCGAACTTCCTGCTGGCGCTGGTGCTGCTGTACGTCGGCAAGGTCTATTTCGGCCTCTCCATCGGCGGCCTGATGGATCCCGAGTACATCGACAAGCCGCTGACTTGGGGCAAGGTCGTGTCGGTGATGGAGCACCTGATCATCCCGGTCATCGTGATCGGCATGTCGGGCACTGCCGGCATGATCCGCCGGCTGCGCGCCAACCTGCTCGACGAGCTGCAGAAGCAGTATGTCGTCACCGGCCGGGCCAAGGGCCTGCCGCCGATGAGGCTGCTGGTGAAGTACCCGCTTCGCCACGCCATCAACCCGTTCGTCGCCGACATCGGCGGCCTGCTGCCCGACGTCATCTCGGGCTCGGTCATCGTGTCGGTCGTGCTGTCGCTGCCGACCACGGGCCCGATGCTGCTGAGCGCGCTCAAGACCCAGGACGTCAACCTCGCCGCGACGTTCCTGCTGTTCGTGGCGGTGCTCACCGTCATCGGCATGCTGATCTCGGACCTGGCGCTCGCCGCGCTCGATCCGCGCATCCGCTTCGGCAGTTCGGAAAAGTGAGGGTGCCATGACTGACACGACACCCTCGGGCACGACACCCAATCCCCCGCGCCGCACGCCCCACTTCGTCTCCCAGGAGCCGTGGGACCCCTACGTCGCCGACAAGCTGACCGCCGAGCAGGAACGCTACTACATGGCGGGCCAGTGGAAGCTCATGTGGTGGCGCTTCCGCCGCCACAAGCCGGCGGTCGTCTCCATGGTCTTCCTGCTGCTGATGTACTTCTCGACGCTCATCAGCGAGTTCATCGCGCCCTACGACCTGCATACGCGGCACTCGCGCTACATCTTCGCGGCGCCGCAGTCGGTCCATCTCTTCCACGAGGGCTCCTTCCTCGGGCCGTTCGTCTACGGCCTCAAGATGGAGCGCGATCCGGCGACCCTGCAGCGCATCTACTCGCCCGACAAGACCAAGCCGCAGCCGCTGCGCTTCTTCTGTCTGGGCGAGAGCTACGAGTTCTGGGGCATGATCGAGGGCCGCTTCCACTTCGTCTGCCCCCCGGAGGACGGGACCCTGTTCCTGCTCGGTACCGACCGATTGGGAAGGGACATGTTCAGTCGCATCGTCTACGCGGCCCGGATCTCGCTCACCATCGGCGTCATCGGCATCGCCCTGTCCTTCGCACTCGCCCTGATCCTGGGCGGGTTGGCGGGCTATTACGGCGGCTGGATCGACAGCGTCGTCCAGCGGCTGACCGAGATCATCAAGAGCTTCCCGCACCTGCCGCTGTGGCTCGCTCTGTCGGCGGCGCTGCCGGTGACCTGGTCACCGCTGCTGGTCTATTTCGGCATCACCATCATCCTGGCGCTGCTCGACTGGCCGGGCCTGGGACGCGCCGTCCGCTCCAAGCTGCTGTCGTTGCGCGAGGAGGATTACGCGGCGGCGGCCCAGATGATGGGCGCCAAGCCCGCCCGCATCATCGGCCGGCACCTGCTGCCCGGCTTCATGAGCCACCTGATCGCCTCGGCCACCCTGTCGATCCCGTCGATGATCCTGGCCGAGACGGCGCTGTCGTTCCTCGGCCTGGGCCTGCGGCCGCCGATCACCTCGTGGGGCGTCCTGCTGAACGAGGCGACGGACATCAACGTCGTGGCGGTGAACTGGTGGCTGATGCTGCCGGTGGTGCCGGTCATTCTCGTGATCCTGGCGTACCAGTTCATGGGTGACGGGATGCGCGATGCTGCAGACCCTTACGCCTAGGGCGTAAGGGTCGAAGCATCGGGCGGGCGTCAGGGCCTGTAATCAGGCCCGGGAGCCCGCACGGTTCAGAACGGATGGGGGTGTTGAAGCACCCTCAAGATCTTGAAATCCTTATCTATTCTGCACCGCGCGAGCTCCCGGGCCTTCGGCGCTGCGCGCCTGCAGGCCCTGCCGCTCGCCTGGGTCACCCACCACGCGCTACGCGCATGGTGGGTGACCCAAATACCCCGATTTTGCCCTATTTGGGTCTAGCGACGGCCATCCCGGGCTTCCATTTAGGTTGGGTATCTCCCCCGAACGTGGTCCCCCCAAAGCCACGTTCTAGCCTCCTCGGAGGCGCTCAGGCCGTCATCTCACCTCCCCCGAGATGACGGCCTTTTTCTTTGCCTGCGGTGGGCGTGCTACGAGGGCGCCCATGGTGCCTCCGCTTCTCGAAGTGACCGGCCTGTCCTGCCGCCGCGGCGGCCGGCCGGTGTTCGACCGCTTGTCCTTCGGGCTGGGCGCGGGCGAACTGCTGGCGCTGACGGGCCGCAACGGCAGCGGCAAGACCAGCCTGCTGCGGGCGCTGGCCGGGCTGACGCCGCCCGCGGCCGGGACGATCGCGTGGCAGGGCGTCGATATCGCCGAGGATCCCGAAACCTGGCGCGGCCGGCTGGCCTGGCTCGGCCATCTCGAGGGGCTGAAGGGCGATCTCACGGTGATCGAGAACTTGGCTGTCGCGGAGCGGCTGCGCGGCGGCGAGGCGGGCGACCGGCTGGACAGTGCCCTGGTGGCCCTCGATCTCACCGGACTGGCCGCACGGGAGGTGCGCACCCTCTCGGCGGGGCAGCGTCGCCGCACGGCGCTGGCCCGGGTCGTCCTGTCCCAGGCGCCGCTCTGGCTGCTCGACGAGCCGCTGAACGCGCTCGACGCACCGGCCCAGGCGGCGTTCCGGACGGCGCTGCAGGCCCACCTCGCGGCCGGCGGGCTGGCCATCGCCGCGACCCATGCCGAATTGGGCATCGAGGGCCGCTCGCTCGAACTCGGCCCAACCCGTTCAAGCACCTCATGAGCGGCTTCACGACGCTCCTCATGCGCGACCTGCGCCTGGTGCTGCGGCGGCCGGGCGATGTCGGCGTCGTGCTGGCCTTCTTCGTCGTGGCCACGGTGCTGTTCCCGCTGGGCATCGGCCCGGAGACCAACGTGCTGGCGCGCATCGCCGCCGGAGTCCTGTGGTGCGCCGCGCTGTTCGCGGCCCTTCTGTCGCTGGAGCGGCTGTTTGCCGCCGATTACGAGGACGGCACGCTCGACCTGCTGCTGCTGGCGCCGTGGCCGCTCGAGCTGGCGGCGCTGGCCAAATGCCTTGCTCACTGGATCGTGACCGGCCTGCCGCTCAGCCTGCTGGCGCCGGTGCTGGGCGTCGCCTTCGGCCTCGACGGGCAAAGCCTGCTGGCGCTGGGCGCGACCCTGCTGGTCGGCACCCCCACTTTGTCGTTGATCGGCGGGCTCGCGGCGGCCCTCACGCTGGGCGCGCGCAAATCCGGCGCGCTGCTGGCGCTGCTCGCGCTCCCGCTCTGCGTGCCGACCCTGATCTTCGGCGCCGGCGCGATCGAGACGCTGGCGGCGGGTGACGGCATCGTGACACATGTTGCGATCCTCGCCGCTCTTGCATTGGTCGCCCTGGCCACGACGCCTTGGGCGATTGCCGCAGCCTTGCGGCAAGCCGGCGAATAGGGAGGATGGGGCCGATGGCCGACCTGCATTTTCTCGCCAATCCTGCGCGGTTCCGCCGCTTCAGCCAGCGCGTGCTGCCGGGCCTCGGCTTCGCCACGGTGCTGATGCTCGCGGTTGGCCTCTACATGGCCTTCTTCGTGGCGCCCGAGGACTACCAGCAGGGCGCCACGGTGCGGATCATGTTCGTGCACGTGCCGTCGGCCTGGCTGTCGATGGGCGGCTACGCGATGCTGGCCGTGCTCGGCGCTTCGCTGCTGGTGTGGCGCCATCCGCTGGCGGCGCTGATGGCGCGTGCGGCCGCGCCGGTGGGCGCCAGCTTCGCGGCGGTGTGCCTGCTGACCGGTTCGCTGTGGGGCCGGCCGATGTGGGGCACCTACTGGGTGTGGGACGCGCGGCTCACCTCGATGCTGCTGCTGTTCTTCCTCTATCTCGGCCACATTGCGCTGAGCCGCGCCTACGATTCGCCCGAGCGCGGCGACCGCGCCGCAGCCATCCTGGCGCTGATCGGCGTCATCAACCTGCCGATCATCAAGTTCTCGGTCGACTGGTGGAACACGCTGCACCAGCCGGCCTCGATCACGCGGCTCGACGCGCCGGCGATCCACAATTCGATCCTGGTGCCGCTGCTCTGGATGGCGGTCTCGCTGCTCTTCCTGTTCGTCTGGCTGGTGCTGCTGCGCACCGAGACCGAGATCGACCGCCGCCGGCTCGAGAATGCCGAGGCCGCGGCATGAGCAATCACGCGGCCTATATCCTCGGCTCCTATCTTGTCGCCGCCGTGATCCTCGGCGGGCTGGTGATTGCGTCGCTCGGTGCGCGCCGGAAGATTCGGCGCGAGCTGGCGGCGCGTGGACTGGAGAAGCGCCGATGACTCCGAAACGCCGCCGTCTCTGGCTGCTGCTGGGATCGCTGACGACACTGGGCGTCGCGGTCGCGCTCGTCCTCACGGTGCTGAACGACAACCTCGTCTTCTTCTATTCGCCGACCCAGGTCGCCGAGAAGAGCATCGGCCCCGAGCGCCGCTTCCGGCTGGGCGGCCTGGTCGAGGAGGGCAGCGTCCAGAAGGAAGGGCAGATCGTGCGCTTCACCATCACCGACACCAACAAGACGCTGAAGGTCACCTATCGCGGCATCCTCCCCGACCTGTTCCGCGAGGGGCAGGGCGTGATCGCCGAGGGCTCGATCGGCCCGGACGGCGTGTTCACCGCGCGCGAGATCCTGGCGAAGCATGATGAGAATTACATGCCGCCGGAGGTCGCCAAGGCGCTGAAGGAAAGCGGCAAATGGAAGGACGCCAAGTGAGCG
>JBILYJ010000436.1:0-4687 GCA_044377795.1 Reyranella sp.
GGTTGACCCACTGCCCATATTGTCCCGACCCCCGCCGCGCCCGGGGCCCCCCTCCGGTGGGCGGCAGCGCCTGCAGGAGCGCAGCGACGAAGGCGCGGGAGCCCACTGTGTGGAGGCTTTCAGGCGGTGTTTCGCCACCCTCATCTTTTCTGAGCCGTGCGGGCTCCCGGGGCTGATTACAGCCCCTGCCGCCCGCCTGCGCTTTCGCTACGCTGCAAGCGCATGATTCCTGAACTCGGACATTTCGCGTTGATCCTCGCGCTGGCCGTTGCGCTGGTGCAGGGGACGTTGCCGCTCGTTGGCGCGAGCAGAGGCGACCTGCGCCTGATGGCGCTCGGCCGGACGGCGGCGCTGACGCAAGCCTTCCTCGTGCTGCTGGCGTTCGGCGCCCTGACGCAGGCCTATGTCACGTCGGACTTCTCGGTCCTCAACGTCGTCGACAATTCGCATTCGGCCAAGCCGCTGCTCTACAAGATCAGCGGCGTGTGGGGGAACCACGAGGGGTCGATGCTGCTGTGGGCGCTAATCCTCGCGCTGTTCGGCGCGGCGGTCGCGATCTTCGGCAACAACCTGCCCGACACGCTGCGCAGCCGCGTGCTGGCCATCCAGGCGCTGATCGGCGTCGGGTTCCTCGCCTTCCTACTCTTCACCTCCAACCCGTTCGCGCGCGTCTATCCCGCGCCGCCGGATGGCAACGGGCTCAACCCGCTGCTGCAGGATCCCGGCCTCGCCTTCCATCCGCCGCTGCTCTACCTCGGCTATGTCGGCTACTCGGTGACCTATGCCTTCGCGGTCGCCGCCCTGCTCGAAGGCCGGGTCGATGCCGCCTGGGCGCGCTGGGTGCGGCCGTGGGCGCTGGCCGCCTGGTGCTTCCTGACGCTCGGCATCGCGCTGGGCTCGTGGTGGGCCTATTACATCCTGGGCTGGGGCGGCTTCTGGTTCTGGGATCCCGTCGAGAACGCCTCGCTGATGCCGTGGCTGGCCGGCACCGCGCTGCTGCACTCGGCCATCGTGGTGGAGAAGCGCGACGCGCTGAAGAGCTGGACGGTGCTGCTGGCCCTGCTCGCCTTCTCGCTGTCGCTGCTCGGCACCTTCCTGGTGCGCTCGGGCGTGCTCACCTCGGTCCATGCCTTCGCGCAGGATCCGTCGCGCGGCATGTTCATCCTGGCCTTCCTGCTGCTGGTCACCGGCGGCGGCCTCGCGCTCTATGCCTGGCGCGCGCCGCAGCTGCAGGGCGGCGGCCTGTTCCAGCCGGTCAGCCGCGAGGGCGCGCTGATCCTGAACAATCTCCTGCTCTGCACGCTCGCCGTGACGGTGCTGCTGGGCACGCTCTATCCGCTGTTCCTCGACCTGCTGACCGGCAACAAGGTCTCGGTCGGACCTCCGTTCTTCAACGCGACCTTCGTGCCGCTCTGCGCGCCGCTGTTCGCCGCGCTCTGCGTCGGCCCGTTCCTCGGCTGGAAGCGCGCCGAACTGGGACCGGCGTTGATGCGCCTGCGCGTGGCGCTCACCGTGTCGCTGGCGGCGGCGCTGTTCGCCATGACGATGATCGACAGCCGCTCGACGTTGGCGGCCCTGGCCTTCGGCTTCGGCGTCTGGCTGATCGTCGGCAGCCTCGCATCCCTGGGCGACCGCTTCCGCAGCGGCACGCTCCGCACCATCCCGCGCTCGACCCTGGGCATGGTGATCAGTCATGCGTCGCTGGGCCTCGTCGTGCTGGGCTCGGTCGCGACCTCCTCGTGGAGCACCGAGCTGATGCAGACCATGAAGCCCGGCGACCGCATCGCCTTCGCGGGCTACTCGGTAGTGCTCGACCGCATGGAAGAGGTGCAGGGCCCCAACTACATCGCCGAGCGCGCGACGCTCAACGTCAGCGTCGGCGGCAAGCCCTACACGGTGCTGCAGCCCGAGCGCCGCCTGTTCACCGTGCAACGTCGACAAGTGGCCGAGACGGCGATCCAGACCAACCTGCTGCGCGACTTCTACGCCACGCTGGGCGAGGGCGATCCGAAACAGGGCTGGGTGATCCGCCTCTACCTCAACCCGCTGGCGCCGTGGATCTGGCTGGGCGCGGCGCTGTGCGCGCTGGGCGGCTTCGTCTCGCTGTCGGACCGGCGGCTGCGCATCGGCGCGCCGTCGCGCAAACCCGCGCTACAGCCGGCGGAATAGATGCGCCGCCTCCTCTTCATCCTGCCGCTGCTGACGCTCGCGCTGATGGCGGGCTTCTTCGCCTGGTCGCTGACCAGCGGCCGCGACCCCGCCTCGATCGGCTCGGTGATGGTGGGACGGCCGGCGCCGAAGCTCGACCTGCCGGCGCTGCGGCCGGGCGAGCCGCCGCTCACCGACGCCGACTTGCGCACCGGCAAACCGGTGATCGTGAATTTCTTCGCGAGCTGGTGCACGCCCTGCCTGGCCGAGCATCCGCTGTTCACGCGGCTCCGCGAACGCGAGGGCGCGACCATCGTCGGCATCGCCTGGAAGAACAAGCGCGACGACGCGCTGCCCTGGCTGAAGCGGCTGGGCGATCCCTTCAGGCTCGCGGGCCTCGACCTCGACGGCAAGACCGGCCTCGACTGGGGCCTGAGCGGCGTGCCCGAGACCTACCTGATCGACGGCACCGGCATCGTGCGCCGCCACTATCGCGGCCCGATCACCGAGCGCGACCTGAACGAGACGATCCTGCCGTTCCTCAAGGGGGCGGTGAAGTGAGGAATCCGTGTCATCCCGAGCGCAGCGAGGGATCCTTCGCGTCGCCCAAAGGATCCCTCGGCCTTCGGCCTCGGGATGACATCAAACGCTTGCTGCTTGTGTGCGTCCTGGCGCTCGCGGCTCTCATAAGCCCCGCCCTCGCCGTCGAGCCGTCGGAAGTCCTGCCCGACCCGGCGCTCGAAACCCGGGCCCGCGAGATCGGGCGGGCGTTGCGCTGTGTCGTCTGCCAGAACCAGTCGATCGACGATTCCTCGGCCGAGGTGGCGCGCGACATGCGGCGCGCCGTGCGCGAGCGGCTGACCGCCGGCGACAGCAACGGCGACGTCTTCGCCTACATGGTCGCGCGCTACGGCGACTACGTGCTGCTGAAGCCGCCCTTCAAGGCCGGCACGCTGATCCTGTGGCTGGGCGCGCCGCTGCTGCTGCTGGTGGCCGGTGCAGCACTCCTCCTCGCCGCACGCCGCCGCCGGCACACACCGATCGTCGCACCCAAACCGCTCGACGAGGAGGAGCGCCGCCGCCTCGACGCGCTCCTGAAGGGCTGACGGCCATGCTCGAATTCCTGCTGGCGCTGCTCACCACCGCGACCGTTGCCGCCCTTCTCTGGCCGCTGCTGCGCATGCGCCTGCCCGCGCGCGACCGGCTCTCCGGCGAACTGGCGATCTACCGCGACCAGCTGGCCGAGCTGGAGCGCGAGCGCGCCGCCGGCACGCTCAAGCCCGCCGAGGCCGCCGCCGCCCGCACCGAGATCGAACGCCGCATGCTGGCCGCCGGCGACGCCGCCGCGGGCAGCGCCAAGGGCACCACCAAGGCCTCGGGCGCCTCCGACGCGGTGCAGAAGTGGCTGCCGCCGGCGCTCTCGCTGTTCGTGCCGCTGCTGGCGCTCGGCCTCTACCTGCAGACCGGCCGCCCCGGCCTGCCCGCCGCGCCGTTCGCGGACAGGGGCAGCGAACATCCCGCCCCGTCGCGCCAGCTCGACGTCGCCGGCCTGCTGGCCGAGGCGCGCGCCCGCCTGGCGCAGGACCCCAACGACGCCGACGCGCTGGCCGCCCTGGGCGAAGGCCTGACCCTGGAGGCCGGCGGCACCGTCACGCAACCGGCGCTTGAAGCGCTGCAGCGGGCGCTGAAGACGCGGCCCGACGATGCGCGCATCCTCTACTATCTCGGCCTGCACGAGGCGCAGAGCGGCGACTCGAAGGCCGCGATCGCCCGCTGGCGCGACCTCGAGGCCGGCAGCCCGCCCGACGCGCCCTGGTTGCCGATGCTGCGCGCCGAGATCGCGCGGGTGGCCAAGGCCGCCGGGATCGAGCTGCCGCCGGCCGCGCCACCGACCCAGGCCCCGCAATCCACCATGCCGACGCCCAGCCGCGAGCAGCAGGAGGCGATGGCCCAGCTCGCGCCGGAGCAGCGCCAGCAGGCGATCCGCTCCATGGTCGAGGGGCTGGCCGCGCGCCTCGCCGACGCGCCGCAGGACCGCGCCGGCTGGCTGCGCCTGGCCAATGCCTGGAAGGTGCTGGGCGAGAACGCCAACGCCGCCGACGCCTACGGCCGCGCCGACACGCTGGCCCCCGTCGATGCGCGCATCCTGGCCGACTGGGCCGAGGCGCATGTGCGCCAGCTCAGCGCAGGCGCCGTGCCCTCGGCCCAAGCCGTGGCCGTGCTGGAGCGGCTGGAGAAGGCCGAGCCGCGCAACGCGCTGGCCCTGTTCTACCTGGGCGTCGCCGCCGAAGCCGCGGGCAACAAGCCGGCGGCGCTGCAGCGCTGGAAGACGCTGCTTGCGCTGTTGCCGGCGGATGCGCCGATCCGGGGGATGCTGGAGGAACGGATCAAGGCAGCATCACGCTGAATCCGCTCATACCAAGCGACAGAACTCATGACAGTTCAGCCCATCGCCGGCTTGTGATGGATGCGATCCTTTGCGGTGTGGCGAGAAGGTCAGTCCAAGCCTTGCAGCAGGCATCGACGATGGCGTCGTAGG
>JBILYJ010000165.1:0-9627 GCA_044377795.1 Reyranella sp.
GACATGGGCCGAACCGTCGCGCGCGCCAATGATGTTGAGCGCGATCAGGTCGGCACGCTTCTTCGCCAGCTCCTCGTAGGCGAGCCAGCCGCGCGCCGGCATGTTGGTGGTGAAGATGCCCGCGCCCTCGCCCGGCGCGGTGATCAGCGCCGTGAGCAGCTCGCGGCCCCTGGGATTGCGCAGGTCGACGGCGATCGAGCGTTTGCCCTTGTTGAGGCCGGCCCAGTAGATCGAGCGGCCATCTTCGGTGACCGGCCAGCGATCATTGTCGAGGCCGCCCTTGATGTCGTCGAAGCGGATCACGTCGGCGCCCATCTGGGCCAGCGTCATGCCCCCCAAGGGCGCGGCGATGAACGCCGAGCCCTCGACGATGCGGAGGCCCGCAAGAATGCCTGTCATGTACGTTTCCCGTGTCTTGTCTTGTTTTCGTCAGTCTTGTCACTTGCGCCCGAGCGTGTGCTCGCGCTTCTCCAGCCACCAGCCGTATTCCGGCGTCCACAGGTCGAAGTCGGGATCGCAGCCCAGTGCCTGTGCGGCGTGCAGCGCCCAGAAGGGCTCGTAGAGCGCCTGGCGGCCGATCGCGATCAGGTCGGCGTCGCCCGACTGCAGGATCGCCTCGGCCTGCGGCCCGTCGAGGATCAGGCCGACGGCCATCGTCGCGATGCCCGCCTGCTTCTTCACCGCCGACGCGAACGGCACCTGGAAGCCGAGCCCGCGCTTCACCCCGGCGGCCGTGGCAGCGCCCGCGATGCCACCGGAGGAGCAGTCGATCACATCGACCCCGATCGCCTTCAGCTCCTGGGCGAAGGCCACCGTGTCGTCGACGTCCCAGCCGCCGCCGCCATCGACGGCGGAGACGCGTACGAACAGAGGCTTGTGCTCCGGCCATGCCTGGCGCACGGCGCGCGCCACGTCGAGCGGGAAGCGCATGCGGCCGGCACGGTCGCCGCCATACTGGTCGTTGCGCGTGTTGCTGATCGGCGAGAGGAACTGCGCCAGCAGGTAGCCATGCGCCCCGTGCACCTCGAGCACGTCGTAACCGGCGGCATCGGCGCGCTTCGCAGCGGCCGCGAACTTCTGCACCAGTTCCTCGATCTCGGCCTCGGACAGGGCGCGCGGCTTCAGCCAGCCTTCGGCCGCCGCGAGGTCGGTCGGGCCGACCACTTCCCATTTCTTCCAGCCGGCACCTTCCGGTCCGAACTGGCCGCGCTTGTCGAAGGTGCGCGGCGTCGAGCCCTTGCGACCCGAGTGGGTGATCTGCGTCGCCGACAGCACGCCCTCGCCGCGAATGAAGTCGGTCAGCCGCTTGTGGCTCGCGATCTGGCCGTCGTCCCACAGGCCGAGATCGCCCTGCGTGACCCTGCCTCGCGGTTCCACGGCGCAGTTCTCGGTGAACACGGTGCCGAACCGGCCCAGCGCGAACTTGCCGAGATGGACGAGGTGGAAGTCGTTCACCAGCCCGTCCGTCGCGCGGAACTGGACCATGGGCGAGACCACACAGCGATTGGGCGCGGTGACGCCGCGCATCTGGAGCGGCGAGAAGAGAAGCGGTTTCTGCAAAGGTCAGTCCCCCGGACGAGGTGGCTTTCGGAAAGCCGAACATAGACCGGGGTGGGTGGCCCGGCCTATCCTCCCTGCCATGTTTGACCTCGTCATCCGAAACGGAACCGTGATCGATGGCTCCGGCGCCCCGCGCCGCGTCGCCGATGTTGCAGTGCAGGACGGCCGGATCTCCGCCGTTGGTCCAGGCCTCGGGGCCGGCAAGCGCGAGATCGACGCCGAGGGGTTGATCGTTGCCCCGGGCTTCGTCGACATCCACACCCACTATGACGGCCAGGCGACCTGGGACCCGTTCGTCACCCCTTCCTCCTGGCACGGTGTAACCACGACGGTGTTCGGCAATTGCGGCGTCGGCTTTGCACCGGTGCGGCCCGGCGCCTCGGGCTACCTCATCAACCTGATGGAAGGCGTCGAGGACATTCCCGGCACCGTCCTCAGCGAAGGGGTGAAGTTCAACTGGGAATCCTTCCCCGACTATCTCGACGCCTTGGCCTCGATGGATCGCGCGGTCGACGTGGCTGCACAGCTCCCGCATGGCGCGCTGCGCTTCTATGTGATGGGCGATCGCGGCGCCGAGCACGCCGAAGTCCCGACCGAACGCGAGATCGAGGAGATGGCCCGCCTCACAGAGGAAGCGCTGCACGCAGGCGCGATGGGCTTCACCACCTCGCGCACCACCAAGCACAAGGCCCGTGACGGCCGATTCACACCCTCGCTCAGCGCCCGCGAGGCCGAGCTGCTCGGCATTGCCCAGGGCATGAAGCGCGCCGGCCGCGGCGTGCTGCAGGTCAATTCCGACTTCGGGCCGGGCGAGTTCGAAGCGCTGGACGCGGCCGCAAAGCTGGCGGGCCGTCCCCTCTCCTGCCTGCTCGTGCAGGTCGATGCCCAGCCCAAGCTGTGGCGCGAGACGCTCGACCAGATCAACGCCGTGCGCCGCAGCGGCCGAGTGGCCAACGCGCAGGTGGGCTCCCGGCCGATCGGCGTCATCATGGGCTTCGAGACGACGGCGCATCCGTTCGCGGGCCATCGCGCCTGGCTCGACATGCGCAAGCTCTCGCCGGAGGAACGCTACCAGCGGCTCGTCGCCGACGCCGACCTGCGCAAGGCGCTCACGGAGCCGCAGCAGGAACCCAACCCGCGCGCCTTCATGGCCCAGGCATTCGACCGGATGTTCCCGATCGGCGAGCGACCCGACTATGAGCCCGACAGCAAGGATTCGATCGCAGCGATCGCGGCGCGCACCGGTCGCACGCCGCAGGCGGTGGCGTTCGATGAAATGATGTCGCGCGGCGGCAAGGGCCTGCTGATGCTTCCGTTCGAGAACTATGCCTATGGCAGCCTCGACGTGGTGCACGAAATGATCACCGATCCGGCGTCGGTGCTGGGCATCGCCGATGGCGGCGCCCATGTCGGCGTGATCTGCGACGCCTCCTCGCCGACGTCGCTGCTGACCCTGTGGGGCCGCGACCGCACGCGCGGACCGAAGCTCGACCTCGAATTCCTGATCGCCAAGCAGACGCGCGGCACGGCCGAGGCCTACGGGCTGATGGACCGCGGCCTGGTGGCGCCGGGACACAAGGCCGACATCAACGTCATCGACTTCGACGCCCTCGCGCTGAAGCGCCCCGAGGTGGCCTACGATCTGCCGACCGGCGGCCGCCGCCTGATCCAGCGCGCCTCCGGCTACCGGCACACGTTCAATGCCGGCGTCGAAACGCTGCAGAACGACGAGCTGACCGGCGAACGCCCCGGCCGGCTGGTGCGCGGCGCGCAGACGGCGCGTTAGGGAGTAATCCGTCATCCTGAGCGAAGCCGCCCACAGGGCGGCGTAGTCGAAGGATCTCTTTTCAGGCGCACGGACTGTCGAGGCGAAAAGAGGCCCTTCGACTGCGCGCCTGCGGCGCTCCGCTCAGGACGACGGGAGGCTAAACCGTCATATGCTTGCGCACGGCCTCGACGTCGAACGTCTCGCGCGTGCCCGAGAGCACGACTTCGCCGCGGTCCATGACCGCGAAGTCGTCGGCGAGTTCGTGGGCGAAGTCGAGATACTGTTCGACCAGCACGATCGCCATGTCGCCGCGCTGGCGCAGGTAGACGATGGCGCGGCCGATGTCCTTGATGACCGACGGCTGGATGCCTTCGGTCGGCTCGTCGAGCAGCAGGAGCTTGGGCCGCATGGTGAGCGCCCGGCCGATCGCGAGCTGCTGCTGCTGGCCGCCGGAGAGATCGCCGCCGCGGCGCTTCAGCATCGACTGCAGCACCGGGAAGAGTTCGAACACCTCGTCCGGCACCTTCTTGTGCTCGCGGCTCACAGGCGCAAAGCCGGTCTCGAGGTTTTCCTTCACCGTCAGCAGCGGGAAGATCTCGCGCCCCTGCGGCACCAGCGCGACGCCGCGGCGCGCGCGCTCGTAGGGCGGCAGCTTCGAGACCTCCTGGCCATCGACCTGGATGGTCCCCGAGGCGATCGACTGCATGCCGGAGATGGCGCGCAGCAGACTGGTCTTGCCGACGCCGTTGCGGCCCAGCAGGCAGGTCACGCGGCCGATCGTGGCCGACAGCGACACGCTGCGCAGCGCCTGGGCGGCGCCGTAGTAGAGATTGACGTTCTGGACTGAAAGCATCGTCATCGCCCGAGATACACTTCGACGACGCGCGGATCGGCGCTCACCTGGTCGAGGGTCCCCTCGGCCAGCATCGAGCCCTCGTGCAGCACCGTCACCTTGACGCCGAGCGCGCGTACGAAGCTCATGTCGTGCTCGACCACCACGACCGAGTGCGTCTTGTTGATCTCCCGCAGCACCTGGGCGGTCGTCTCGGTCTCGACGTCGGTCATGCCCGCCACCGGCTCGTCGACCAGCAGCAGCTTTGGATCCTGGGCCAGCAGCATGCCGATCTCCAGCCACTGCTTCTGGCCGTGGCTGAGACGGGCGGCCAGCATGTGCTGCTGCGCTTCCATGCGGATGATCGACAGGATCTCGTCGAGACGCTGGTTCTCCTCCCGGGTCGGCGTGGCGAGCAGCAGCTTGTACCAGCTGCGCAGGCCGGCCAGCGCCAGCAGGAGATTGTCGCGCACCGTGTGGCTCTCGAACACGGTGGGCTTCTGGAACTTCCGGCCGATGCCGAGCGTGGCGATGCTGGCCTCGTCGAGCTTGGTGAGATCGGCCAGGCCGTCGAACACGACCTCGCCGGTGTCGGGCCGGGTCTTACCGGTGACGACGTCCATCATGGTGGTCTTGCCGGCGCCGTTGGGGCCGATGATGGCGCGCATCTCGCCGGGCTCGATCAGCAGCGACAGGTTGTTCAGGGCCCTGAAGCCGTCGAACGAGACGGTGACCCCGCTCAGGTAGAGCAGCGCGGAAGTGCTTCTCATGGGCTGGGCGTTCATGCCGGCGCCCTCGCCTTGCGGGCCTGCGACCGGCTTTTCATCTGGCCCCACAGGCCCACGATGCCCTTGGGCAGCAGCAGCGTGACGACGATGAAGAGCGCACCCAGAGCGAACAACCAGACTTCCGGCAAGGCGCCGGTCAGCCAGGTCTTGCCGAAGTTCACCAGGACGGCGCCGATGATCGGACCGACCAGCGTGCCGCGGCCGCCGACCGCCACCCACAGAACGGCTTCGATGGAATTGCCCGGCGCGAACTCGCCGGGATTGATGATGCCGACCTGCGGCACGTAAAGGGCGCCCGCGACGCCCGCCATCGCGGCCGACAGGACGAAGACGAAGAGCTTGAAGCCTTCGACCCGGTACCCGAGGAAACGCATGCGGCTTTCCGCGTCGCGCACCGCCGTGAGCGCCTTGCCGAAGCGCGAGCTGACGACCGCAGCCGAGATGATGAGGCCGAGGGCGAGCGCGACGGCTGAGGCGAAGAACAGCGCGGCGCGGGTCTCGCTGGCCTGGACCGAATAGCCCAGGATGTCCTTGAAATCGGTCAGGCCGTTGTTGCCGCCCAGGCCCATGTCGTTGCGGAAGAAGGCCAGCATCAGGGCGAAGGTCATCGCCTGGGTGATGATCGACAGATAGACGCCGGTCACGCGGCTGCGGAAGGCGAACCAGCCGAGTGCGAAGGCCAGCACGCTGGGCACCAGCACCACCATGATGGCCGCGAACCAGAAATGGTCGAAGCCGTGCCAGAACCAGGGAAGTTCCTTGTAGTTCAGGAACACCATGAAGTCGGGCAGGATCGGATTGCCGTAGACGCCGCGGGTGCCGATCTGGCGCATGAGATACATGCCCATGCAGTAGCCGCCGAGCGCGAAGAACGCGCCGTGGCCCAGCGAGAGGATGCCGCAAAAGCCCCAGACCAGATCGACCGCCAGCGCGAGCAGCGCATAGCAGAGATACTTGCCGAAGAGCTGCAGTACCCACGACGGCACGTGCGCCGGGTTCGTCGCGGCCAGGATCAGGTTGGCCAGCGGCAGGGCGATGCCGACGGACAGGATCAGGAGGACGCAGAGACGCAGGTTGCGGTCCATGCCCTGCCAGAGAAAGCGCGTGATCATTCGACGGACCGCCCCTTGAGCGCGAACAGGCCGCGGGGGCGTCGCTGGATGAACATGATGATGAAGACCAGCACCAGGATCTTGCCCAGCACGGCGCCGGCATAGGGTTCCAGGAACTTGTTCACCACGCCGAGCGTGAGCGCACCGATCAGCGTGCCGAACAGGTTTCCGACGCCGCCGAACACCACCACCATGAAGGAGTCGATGATGTAGCCCTGGCCGAGGTTGGGGCTGACATTGTCGATCTGGCTGAGCGCCACGCCGGCCAGACCGGCGATACCCGAACCCAGGCCGAAGGTCAGCGCGTCGACGCGCGGGGTGCGGATGCCGACGGCCGAGGCCATCGGTCGATTCTGCGTGACGGCGCGCATGTAGAGGCCGAGCGGTGTCTTGCGCAGGAGCAGGATCAGCGCGACGAAGACGACCAGCGCGAACACCACGATCCAGAGCCGGCCATAGGTGATGTTGAGCTGGCCGAGCTGGAAGGTGCCGGACATCCACGACGGCGCCCCGACCTCGCGGTTGGACGAGCCGAAGATCGATCGTACCGCCTGCTGCAGCACGAGCGACAGTCCCCAGGTCGCGAGCAGCGTGTCGAGCGGCCGGCCGTAGAGGAAGCGGATGATGGTGCGCTCGATCAGGATGCCGATCGCGCCCGAGACGAGGAAGGCGAGCGGCAGGGCGATCACGAGCGAGACGTCGAACAGGTGTGGCGCCGACGTGCGAATGACTTCCTGGACGACGAAGGTCGTGTAGGCGCCCAGCATGACCATCTCGCCATGCGCCATGTTGATGACGCCCATGGTGCCGAAGGTGATGGCGAGCCCGATGGCGGCCAGCAGCAGCACGGAGCCGAGCGAAATGCCGTACCAGACGTTCTGCGCCATCTGCCAGGCGGCCAGCGTCTGCTCGATCGAGTCGGCGCCGGCCGTGGCAGCCGTCTTGACCTCGCCATCAGAGGCGGCGGCGACGGTCTTGAGGATGCCGAGCGAATCGCGGTCACCGCGCTCACGAACCAGGGCGATCGCGGCGAGCTTCTGTGCCGGGGGAGAATCGGCGGTCGCGAGGACGATGGCGGCACGCGCCTCGCTCATGGCGCGCTTGATGCGCGGGTCCTTTTCGGCGGCAAGCGCCTGGTCGAGGGCTGCAAGGGCCGTCGCATCGCGGCGCTTGAAGAGCGCGTCGGCGGCGCTGAGCCGGGTCCTGGCATTGGGGCTCATCAGCGTGAGCGAACCGACCGCAGCTTCGATCGTGCCGCGCAGACGATTGTTGACCCGCACCCTTTCGAGATCGGCTTCGACGGCATTGCCGGCCGGCTTGCCGGACACCGCTTCGGTCAGCGCCAGCCTGTTGCCATCGGTCTTGCCGATGACCACGAGCTTGTCGGACGTGCGGGTATAGAGCTGCCCGGCCCCCAGGGCTTCGAGGATCGGCGCGGCGCGCTCGTCGCCCGATGCAGCCAGCGCGGTGATCGCCGCCTCGCGCTCGCTCAGGCCACCGGAGGCGAGATTGCCGACGAGGGTGGCGAGGTCGGCCGCGAGGGCCGCTCCGGCCAGCGCCAGCGACGCCAGGACCGAGAGCAGAACCGAAGCCGGTCGAAGGAAGAACATGTGCTGAGACTTGATCCCGGAGATGGAAACGGGGCGACCTGGAAGTCGCCCCGTCCGATGAGTCCTGCGCGTCAGCTACTTGGCTGCCTTGCCGATGCACTTGTTGGCGACGGTGTCGAAGTTTCCGCAGTTCACGGGCTTCGTCCAGTCGGCCTTCAGGTTCTTGGAGTCGTCGAGGATCGGCGACCACGCGGCACCCGGGACGAGGCCGGGGGTCTTCCACACCACGTCGAACTGGCCATTGCCCTCGATCTCGCCGATCAGCACCGGCTTGGTGATGTGATGGTTCGGCAGCATCTCGGAGATCCCACCCGTCAGGTTCGGGACCTTGATGCCGATGAGCGCATCGATCACCTTGTCGGGGTCGGTCGTGCCGACCTTCTTGACCGCTTCGACCCACATCCTGAAGCCGATCACCGAAGCTTCCATCGGATCGTTGGTCACGCGCTTCGGGTTCTTGGTGAAGGCCTGCCAGGTCTTGATGAACTCCGCGTTGGCGGGATCCTTCACCGACTGGAAGTAGTTCCAGGCCGCGAGATGGCCGACCAGCGGCTTGGTGTCGATGCCGGCGAGCTCTTCTTCACCGACCGAGAAGGCCACGACCGGAATGTCCTTGGCCTTGATGCCCTGGTTGCCGAGCTCCTTGTAGAACGGGACGTTGGCGTCGCCGTTGATCGTCGAGACGACGGCGGTCTTCTTGCCGGCCGAGCCGAACTTCTTGATGTCGGCCACGATCGACTGCCAGTCGGAATGACCGAACGGCGTGTAGTTGATCATGATGTCTTCCTTCGGAACGCCCTTCTGGAGAAGGTACGCTTCGAGGATCTTGTTGGTCGTGCGCGGATAGACGTAGTCGGTACCGGCCAGGACCCAGCGCTTCACGTCGCCGCCGTCCTTGCTCATCAGATAGTCGACCGCCGGGATCGCCTGCTGGTTCGGCGCGGCGCCGGTATAGAACACGTTACGCTGGCTCTCCTGGCCCTCGTACTGGACCGGGTAGAACAGGATGCCGTTCAGCTCCTCGAACACCGGCAGCACTGACTTGCGGCTGACGGACGTCCAGCAGCCGAACACCACGGCGACCTTTTCCTTCTGCAGCAGCTCGCGCGCCTTCTCGGCAAACAGCGGCCAGTTCGACGCCGGGTCGACCACCACGGGCTCGAGCTTCTTGCCCAGCAGGCCACCCTTCTTGTTCTGCTCCTCGACCATCATCAGCACGACGTCCTTCAGGGTCGTCTCGCTGATTGCCATCGTTCCCGACAGCGAATGGAGGATGCCGACCTTGATCGTATCCCCCGCCTGCGCGAACGCGCTGGTCGCCGCGCTGGCCACCAGGCCGGCGGCAACGAGGCCCGTCCGCATGAGTGTTCCCAATTTCATCCCGCTCTCCTTGATCTTCGACGGTTTCTCCCCGCCAGAAACCAAGGGTAGCGAAAATCGTGCCAATCCCGCCCGACGCCCTTGGGACAAGGATTAGTGGGCGATCAGGACGAGCGCGCCTCCGGCCATGACGGCACCACCCAGGGCGCGCAATCCCAGGTCGCCGACGGCGCGGCGCGCAACCCAGCCGAGTCCCAGGCCGGCGGCGTGGAGCAGGGCCGTCGCGGCAACGAAGCCCATGATGTAGAGGCCCGTCCCGCTCGTCGGCGCCTCGATGGCGTGAGCATAGCCATGAAACACGGCAAAAAGCCCAACCACGGCCATGGCGGCCGCAGACGGGAGACGAACCGCGGCGATTATGAGCGCACCCAGCACGAGGACCGACCCGACGATTGCCCCCTCTGCGAGAGGCAATTTAATGCCCGCGAATCCGGCAGCTGCCCCGACAAGCATCATTGCGATGAAGGAAGCCGGCACCAGATAGGCGGCGGCAGGGCGCTTGACCGACAGCAGCGATGCCCAGACACCGACACCGATCATCGCCAGCAGGTGATCGACCCCGGCAAACGGGTGGGCG
>JBILYJ010000167.1:0-9476 GCA_044377795.1 Reyranella sp.
TACGACCTCATCGTGGCAAACATCCTGGCCGCGCCGTTGCTCGATCTCGCGGAGGCCTTCAGCGCATCGGTGCGCCCCGGCGGACGCGTGCTGCTGAGCGGCCTGCTGGTCGAGCAGGCGGCCAGCATCCTCACGGGCTATCACCAATGCGGCTTCGCCTTTGAGCGCCGGATCGACCTGGAGACGGGTGGCGCCTGGTGGCGCAGCCTGATCCTGCGCCGGAGCTGAGGCCACAAAGCGAAAGGGCCGGCTTTCGCCGGCCCCCTTACGCTTACGCTACGCTACTCTACAATCGGCTACGCCGCGCGGCGCAGATTCTGGTTCGCCGCAGTGACCTGCCCGCCGACATCGTCGAAGCGCGGGGCGACGCCTTCGGCGGCCTCACGGATGGCGAAGGTGATGTCGGCCCGGCACAGGCCGAGGTCGGCCAGTTCGCGGTCGCTCATGCGGTGGAGCTGGGACTCGGCGGCCCGCAGCTTGAGGTCGGCCTTGATCCCGCCGACGGCGCGATCGTACAGGCGGCCGACCCACAGCATCGTGTCACCCAGGGCGTTCGCCAGCCATTCGGCACGCGCGTATCGGGCGCGCAGTTCGATCAGGCGACGGTCGTCCAGGGTGAAGCTGATCTTGGAATTCGCGTTTCCCCCCGCCGGCGCAGTTTCGCTGGTCAGATCCTTAAAGGTCCGAATCGGCTGGGTCATCATGAGTCTCTCCTTCTATTGTGCGGCGCGATAGTCGATGCTGCACTGCACCCAGCAAATATAGAGCCCTGAGACACAACAATAAGTGCGGACTCTGAAGGTTCGATATGCGCTAAACGCATAGCGAAGCATCTCCGAGCATTTCGCATATGCGAGAGCAATATTATTGCTCCGTTTGATCAGACCCATCGCCCCGCGTAGGGTCCTTCTCATCATGACGACCGCTCCCGACGACATACTCGCCCTCCTCCGCCGCCGCGGCCGCCCCGCCGACCCTGCCGCCCTCGGAGACCTGATGCTCGGCGTTGCCGCGGCCCCCGAAAGCCTGTCCGGGCCGGAGTGGGTCGAGCTGGTCGATCCGGCGGCTGACGCCGAATTGACCAAGGCGCTGTCTGCATGGCGGGCAGAACTCGCGGCGGCCGATGACGGGCTGCAGGCGAGCCCGGCCCCGGGCGAGCGGCTGGCCAGTCTGCGCGCCGAACTGAAGCGCCGCGGGCTCGACGGCTTCGTCGTGCCCCGTGCCGACGAACATCAGGGCGAATACGTGCCGCGGCGCGCCCAGCGCCTGGGATGGCTGACCGGGTTCAGCGGTTCGGCGGGCGTCGCCATCGTCCTGGCGCAGCGCGCCGCCATCTTCGTCGACGGCCGCTATACGCTGGCCGTGCGCGACCAGGTCGACGTCGAGGCGTTCGTGCCGCACCAGATTCCCGAGCAGTCGGCCGAGCAGTGGATCGCCGAGAACCTGCCCAAGGGCGGCAAGCTCGGCTTCGATCCCTGGCTGCAGACGGTGGACGGATACGACCGCTTCGCCCGTGCCTGTCAGCGGGCGGGCGGCAGCTTCGTGCCCGTCGAGTCCAATCCCGTCGACGCCGTATGGCGCGGACGGCCACCCGCTCCGCTCGCGCCCGTGCTGCCGCATCCCGTGGAGTTTGCCGGCGAGACCAGCGAGAGCAAGCGCGGACGGATCGCCTCGACGCTCGCCGCCAGGAACGCCGATGTCGCGCTGATCACCGCCCCCGATTCGATCGCCTGGTTGCTGAACGTGCGTGGCGGCGACGTTCCACGCACCCCGTTCGCGCTGGGATTCGCGCTGATCCATGCCGACGGCCATGTCGATCTCTTCATGGACCGCCGCAAGATCCCCGACCGCACCGTCTCCTGGCTGGGCAATGCCGTGACCCTGGCGCCGCCCGGGGAGCTTGGCAGCGCGCTCGACATGATGGGCAAGCTCGGCAAGCGCGTCTTGCTCGAGCCCTCGACCGCGCCTTACTGGGCCGCGACCCGCCTTCAGGCCGCGGGCGCGACGCTGGTTCGCGACGCCGATCCCATCGCGCTTCCCAAGGCCTGCAAGAACGCCATCGAGCTGGAAGGCATCCGCGTCGCCCATCGCCGCGACGGCGTCGCGGTCAGTCGCTTCCTGGAATGGCTCGATTCCAGGTCAGGTGCCGGCAGTTTGCGCGAGATCGAAGTGTCGGACCGGCTGCAGGCGCTGCGCGAGGAGACCGGCAAGCTCCGCGACCTCAGCTTCGATACGATCTCCGGCGCCGGCGCCAACGGGGCCATCGTCCACTACCGCGCCTCCGAGGCGTCGGAGCGCACGCTCGAGTCGGGCAGCCTCTACCTGGTGGACTCAGGCGGCCAGTATCGCGACGGCACCACCGACATCACCCGCACCGTCGCGGTCGGCACGCCGTCGCCCGAGATGCGCGACCGCTTCACGCGCGTCCTCAAGGGACATATCGCGCTGGCTAGCGCCCGCTTCCCGGTGGGCACGACCGGCTCGCAGCTCGACGTTCTGGCGCGCTACGCGCTGTGGCAGATCGGCCTCGATTACGATCACGGCACCGGACATGGCGTGGGCGCCTACCTGTCGGTTCACGAGGGTCCGCACCGCATCTCCAAGATGCCGAATTCAGTCGCCCTGCAGCCCGGCATGATCGTCAGCAACGAGCCCGGCTACTACAAGACCGGCGCCTACGGCATCCGTATCGAGAATCTCGTGGCCGTGAAGGAGGTCGAGATCGAGGGCGCCGACCGCCGTTACCTCGAATTCGAAACGCTGACCCTGGCGCCGATAGATCTCGCCTGCATCGAGCCTTCCCTGCTGACCGAAGCCGAGCGGCAATGGCTCAACGACTATCACCGCCGGGTGCGCGACACCGTCGGTCCGACCGTCGACGAAGCGACCCGCGCCTGGCTCGACAGGGCGACCCGCACGATCTGACGGATCGTTCTCTTCCCCTTTTCGGATACCGCAAAGGGGAAGTGCCCTCGTCTCACGAGGGCGATGGGGTCATGGGCACGGCGACAATTATGCCCCCTCCGTCGGCGCAAGACACCGACACCTCCCCATCTGAATGAGGAGGTGAACGCGGTGATGCACTCGCTACTCGCTGAGCTTCACCCACTCCTCCTCGGTTATCGTCAGGATGCCGAGTCCGGCGGCCTTGCGCGCCTTGGAGCCGGCATTCTCGCCGACCACGACCAGGCTGGTCTTCTTCGAGACGGAATCGGTGACCTTGGCGCCCAGCTCCTCGGCACGTGCCTTGGCAGCGTCGCGGGTCATCGTGGAGAGTTCGCCCGTGAAGACCACGATCTTGTCCTTGAGCTTGGCATCGGCGGCGATGACGCGGCGCTCGACCGGCTGGACCGTGAGTTGCTTCAGCAGGCCGCGGATAATCTCGACATTGTGGCCTTCGCCGAAAAACGCGCACATCGCGTCTGCCGTCGTGACGCCGATCTGCTCGATATTGCACAGCCGGCCGTAGCTCGACCCGACGGTCTCGGCGGCTTTCTCCTTCTTCGCAGGCTCGGGATGTGCCTGGCGTTCCTTCACGGCCGCCAGCATCTCGGCCAGCCAGGTATCGGCATCGGCATATTCCTGGGCGAGAACCTTGGCCGTGGCCTCGCCGATCAGCGGAATGCCGATCGCGTTGATGAAGCGGTCGAGCGAGATGGTGCGGCGCGCCTCGATGGCGGCCAGCAGGTTGCGCACGGAAAGATCGCCCCAGCCCTCGCGCTTCCTGATTTCGGCTTCGTGCTCGTGCAGCCGGAAGATGTCGCCCGGCACCTTGAGCAGCCCGTCGTTGAAGAAGTTCTCTATGTGCGTGCCGCCCAGCCCCTCGATGTCGAAGCAGTTGCGCGACACGAAGTAGCGAAGGCGCTCGACCTGCTGGAACGGGCATTCGAGCCCGCCGGAGCAGCGCCGCACCACGCCCCCCTCCTCGGCCTTGACCTCGGTCTCGAGCGGACAGGGGCAGTGCGTGGGAAAATGGTACTTCCGGGCGTTCTTGGGTCGCTCGTCGGCGATGAAGCCCAGTACCTGCGGGATCACGTCGCCGGCCCGCTGGATCGTGACCATGTCTCCGACGCGAACGTCGAGCCTTTCGATCTCGTCGGCATTGTGCAGCGTGGCGCGCGCCACCATCACCCCGCCGACATTTACCGGTTCGAGCTCGGCCACCGGCGTCAGCGCGCCGGTGCGACCGACCTGGATGTTGATGCCGTTGAGGCGGGTGCGCGCCTGTTCGGCCGGGAACTTGTGCGCGGTCGCCCAGCGCGGTGCGCGGCTCACGAAGCCCAGCCGCTCCTGCCAGTCGATGCGGTCGACCTTGTAGACGACTCCGTCGATGTCATAAGGCAGCGACGGGCGATCGACCCCGATCTTCCCGTAGAAGGCGCGCACCTCGTCGGGCGTCCGGCAGAGCTTCGTCAGGGGATTGGTTTTGAAGCCCCAGTTCTCGAGCAGCTTCAGGTAGTCGCTGTGCGTCTTCCAGGTGCGCGGCTCGGCCTCGCCCCAGGCATAGGCGAAGAAGCGCAGGGGGCGCTTCGCTGTGATGCTG
Source organism: Reyranella sp. (assembly GCA_044377795.1). Classification (GTDB taxonomy): domain Bacteria; phylum Pseudomonadota; class Alphaproteobacteria; order Reyranellales; family Reyranellaceae; genus Reyranella. Next base: position 4,544 of record JBILYJ010000167.1, read on the forward strand.
GGATCGAGCTGGCGCAGCGAGCCCGCCGCGGCGTTGCGCGGATTGGCGAAGGTCTTCTCGCCCACCTCTTCCTGGCGCCGGTTCATCTCCTGGAACGCCTTGCGCTCCATGTAGACCTCGCCACGCACGTCGATCGACTTCGGGAACCCGTCCTTGCCGTGCGGCTTAAGCCTCTTCGGGATGTCCTCTACGGTGAGCAGGTTGGCCGTGACGTCCTCGCCCGTCGTACCGTCGCCGCGCGTCGCACCCTGCACGAACTCGCCATCCTCGTAGCGCAGGCTGATCGACAGGCCGTCGATCTTAGCCTCGCAGCTGAACGCGATCTCGTCCTCCGGGCCGATATTGGTTTCCCGCTCCAGGCCGCGGCGCACGCGGTCGAGGAAATCCTGCAGCTCCTCATCCGTGAAGCAGTTGTCGAGCGACAGCATCGGCTTTGCGTGCTTCACCTTGGCGAAAGCCGTGGTGGGCGTCGGCGCAACCCTTTGCGTCGGGCTGAACATGTCGATGATCTCGGGGAACCTTGCCTCGATCTCCTTCAGGCGCTGGCGAAGCCTGTCGTACTCCGCGTCCGAGATCTCCGGCGCGTCCTTCTCGTGATAGAGCGCGTCGTGGTGGAGAATCTCCTCGGCCAGGCGCTTGTGCTCGGAGCGTGCCTGCCGCTCGGTCAGCTGGTCGACCGCAAGCGCCGCCACGACCTTCGCCGCACGGGACATCGTCGTTCTCCTAGTTTGCCGTCGCCAGCAGCCGGTCGGCTGCGGCGCGCGCCTCGACCGTCACTTCCGCGCCCGACAGCATGCGCGCGATCTCCTCGCGGCGGCCCTGGGCATCCAGCGCCACGACGTCCGTGCTGGCGGCCGTCCGGGTCGTGGTCTTGCGGATCAGCCAATGGCGGTCGGCCACCGCGGCGACCTGCGGTGAATGGGTGACGACAAGCACCTGAACGTCCTTCGCCAGCCGCTTCAGCCGCTCCCCGACGGCGGCGGCCGTGGCGCCGCCGATGCCGGAATCGACCTCGTCGAACACGATCGTCGGCGCGTCTCCCACCTTGGCGAGGCAGACCTTGAGCGCCAGCAGGAAGCGCGACAGCTCGCCACCCGAAGCGATCCTGGCAATCGGCGCCGGCGGGGCACCGGGATTGGTCGAGACGGTGAACTGCACGCGGTCGGTGCCGGCGGCCGACCATTCGGCTTCAGGCAAGGCGGCCACTTCGGTGACGAACTTCGCCCGTTCGAGCTTGAGGGGGCCCAGCTCCGCTGCCAGCGACTTGTCGAGTTTGGCTGCGCCCTTGCGCCGCGCGGCCGCCAGCGCCTCGGACGCCGCCGAATAAGCAGCGCGTGCCGCCTTCGCCGCGGCCGCCAGTTTCTTCAATCCGGCCTCGCCGTCGTCGAGCGCTGCGAGATGGGCCGCGAATTTCTCGCTGAGCGCGGCGAGTCCAGCCACGGCGACATTGTGCTTGCGCGCGAGCGCCCGCAGCGCAAAGAGCCGCTCCTCGATCTTCTCGAGACGCGCCGGGTCGAACTCCAGCGCATCGCGCGCCATCTCGAGCTGGGCCTGCGCCTCGGTAGCTTCGCTGAGCGCCCGATCGAGCGCCGCCAGCGGCGCATCGAGCCGACCATTGGCCTTGTCGGCATTGCGTTCGACCAGGCGATGCGCCGTGCGGAGGCTGGCGACAGCGCCGCGTCCCTGCTCCAACTCGGCCAGCGCCTGACTGACGGCCTCGCCCAGCGCGCTGCCGGCCCGCATCGACTGACGTTCTCCCGCCAGCGTCTGCTCGTCGTCGGCCTTCGGCGCCAGGGAGTCGAGTTCCTTCACCGCATGGCGCAGGAATTCCTCGTCGCGCCGCGCCGCCTCGGCCGTCACCTGCGCGTCGGCGTAAGCCTGCCCGGCGGTACGCCAGGTCGTCCAGGCAGACGCAACGGCGGCCGCCTGCTTCTCGAGACCGGCAAAAGCATCGAGCGAACCCCGATGTGTCGCCGTGTCGAGCAGGCCATGCTGCTCCATCTGGCCCTGGATCTCGACCAGCGTGTCGCCCAGCCGGCGCAACAGGGCGACCGAGGCTGGCTGATCGTTGACGAAAGCGCGCCCGCGCCCGTCGGCGCCGATCATGCGGCGCAACGTCAGGACATCATCGCCATCGAACCCTTGGTCGGCGAGGATGGAGCGCGCCGGATGGTCGCGCGGCAGATCGAAGGAGGCGGCGATCGAGGCCTGGGTGGCACCACGCCGCACCGCGCCCGATTCGGCGCGCGCGCCAAGCGCGAGGCCCAACGCGTCGATCAGGATCGACTTGCCGGCACCGGTTTCGCCGGTCAGCGCGCCTAGGCCGCTACCATGGGCGAAATCGAGGTCGAGCTTCTCGATCAGCACGAAATCGCGGATCGAAAGCGTGGCGAGCATGCCGGATGGTCAGAAGATGCTGGAGAACCAGCCGCGCCTCTCGTCGGGCGGCCGTGTGCCCTCGCCGGTCATCAGGAAGTAGCTGTCCTGATACCACTCGCCGCCGGGGAAGTTGTATCCGAGCACGGCCGCTGCTTCCTGCGCCTCGCTCTTCACGCCGAGCGAGAGGTAGCTCTCGACGAGACGATGCAGCGCCTCGGGCACGTGCGTCGTCGTCTGGTAGCGTTCGATCACGACGCGGTAGCGGTTGATGGCACCGACATACTGCTGATTGGTCTGGTAGTAGCGTCCGACCGCCATCTCCTTACCGGCCAGATGGTCGATGCAGAGCTCGACCTTGAGGCGCGAATCGCGGGCATAGGGCGACTCGGGGAAGCGCTTCACGACCTCCGCCAGTGCATCGAGCGCCTGCTGGGTGGTACGCTGGTCGCGCCCGACGTCGGATATCTGCTCGTAGTAGCAGAGCGCCTTCAGATAGTAGGCATAAGGCAGATCGCGATGGCCGGGATGAAGCTGGATGAAACGATCCAGCGCGATGATCGCTTCGTCATACTTGTTGGACTGGTAGTAGGCGAAGGCAGCCATGATCTGGGCCTTGGTCGCCCAGACGGAGTAGGGATGCTGGCGATCGACTTCCTCGAAGCTCTTGGTGGCCGTCTTGTATTCCTGCTGGCCCAAGGCATCGAGCCCGCGATTGTACAACTGCTCGACGGGCTGCTCGACGTACTTGTCGTCGTCCGAGCCGCACGCGGAGAGCCCGAACGCCAATGACAGCGCCAGCCCCACCGCGATGCGACGGCCCTTACCCCCAACCAACTTCGACATGTCCCATCCGCAATGAACTTCGTGCCGGCGCGTTATATCACGTGCCAGCGAAAAAAAGAGGGGCCGCGCGGCCCCTCGGAAGATGCGTGAAGTGCAGAAAATTCCTGCGTCAGTTGGCTTGCCGCCGCAGGAATGCCGGAATTTGCAGGTCGTCGTCGTCGCGCGCGGGTTTCGCACGCTCCGTGACATCGAGGCTGATCGAGGTCTGGACCGGGGAGGGACGCGAAACGGGCGCCTTGGGAGCCACGGCAACGACGTTTTCCGGCGCCGGCGCAGGGCGCGCGACCGGCGGCTCTGCCGGAGCGGCCGTCGTCGTCGCGGGCTTCGGCGCCGAGAACGCACCGGTGATGCGCTGGAACAGGTTCGGCGCGCGATTGTCGGTCGCCGGCCGCGCCATCGTCGGTCGGGTGACCGGTTCGGCTCGCACCGGCGCCTTGGCCGTCGAGGGACGGCTGACACGCCAATCGTTCTCATCGACCAGGGGGCGCTGCGGGGCTGCCGGCGCGGGCACCGGAGCAGGTGCCGCCGCCACGGGGGCCGCCACGACAGGAGCCGGGACCGGCACAGGCGCCTGAGCGACCGGAGCAGCCTCGACCTGAGGCGCCATCATGACAGGCTCTTCGACCGGCGCTTCGTAGGCGGGAGCCGGTGTCGGCATCGAGGCCATGATCGGCGCAGCCGGTGCGGCGGCTGCAACCGGCGGGGCCGGCGGCGCAACGGCAACCGGCGGCGCGACCGGAGCAGACGGCATCGCCGGAGCAGGCGCTGCCGCAGCAGCCGGCATGGCGACGCGGCCCATCGGCGGCGCGACCGGACGGCTCAGCGCCGGCTGGCCGGTCTGCATCGGCCGGTTCATGTCGAGCGACAGGTAGTTCGGCGCGGGCTGCTGGGCGGCCATGGCGGCGATGCCGGTGGCAACCACCGACACGCGCATGCGGCCATCCATCGTGGCATCGAAGGTCGAGCCGAAGATGATGTTGGCGTCGCCGTCCACTTCCTCGCGGATGCGGTTGGCCGCTTCGTCGACTTCGTGCAGCGTCATGTCGAGGCCGCCGGTGATGTTGATGAGCACGCCCTTGGCGCCCTTCATCGAGTGATCTTCCAGCAGCGGGTTGGAGATCGCCGACTCGGCCGCCACGCGGCTGCGATCCGGACCTTCCGCCTCGCCCGTGCCCATCATCGCCTTGCCCATCTCGCCCATGACGGTGCGGATGTCGGCGAAGTCGAGGTTGATGAGACCCGGCATGACCATGAGGTCGGTGACGCCGCGCACACCCATGTGCAGAACGTCGTCGGCCATCTTGAAGGCGTCAGCGAACGTCGTCTTCTCGTTGGCGATCTTGAAAAGGTTCTGGTTGGGGATGACGATCAGCGTGTCGACCACCTTCTCCAGTTCGGTGATGCCCTGCTCGGCCGACTGCATGCGGCGGCGGCCTTCGAAGTGGAACGGCTTGGTCACGACGCCGATGGTGAGGATGCCCTGCTCGCGAGCCGCGGCGGCAATGACGGGCGCCGCACCGGTGCCGGTGCCGCCGCCCATGCCGGCGGTGACGAACACCATGTTGGCACCGTCGAGGAGCTGCAGGATCTCGGGCAGCGCTTCTTCGGCGGCCTGGCGGCCGACTTCGGGCCGCGCGCCGGCGCCAAGTCCCTGGGTGATGGTGATGCCGAGCTGTACGCGCCGGTCGGCAAGCGACTGGCTCAGCGCCTG
>JBILYJ010000168.1:0-9389 GCA_044377795.1 Reyranella sp.
GCAAAGGCGGGGCTGAGGTAGGTCGCGGCGTAGCGCAGCTTCTTGAAGGCGATGCGCAGGCGATGAAGCTGCTCCTCGCTCATGTGTTCCATCAGGCGGCCGCGGCGCACCACCTTGTCGTGGCGGGCATCGAGAACCATGCGACCGAATTCGTCGAGGCGAATGCCGCCTCCGACCTCGACCGAAAGCGGTTCGGCGGCGAACAGGCCGAGACGATGGTCGAAAGCTTCGTAGCGGGCGCTGCCGAGAGCGTCACGGGCGCGCTGCAGATGGCTCGCGGCGACCCGAGCTGCGACGCGCTTCACGACCGGCGGCACATCCGCCACGCTTTCCGTCAGGAATACGTGCAGGTCTCGTGCAGGGCCGCATTCGCCGGCCAGCCACCTGGCCTCGGCCGACAGCGCGCGGACCTCGGGGCTGTCCACGGCGGGCCGGAACACGCTGAACGCGGCGCGCAGCCGGCGGAATGCCACGCGGGTCTGATGAATGCCGATGGGACGGCGGCTCTGCAGCACGATGGCGCGATATTTCGCAAGATCGGCCCGGCAGGAGGCGGCAATCATCCGAAGAGCGGCATCGGGAGTGGTTTCGGGGGTGGGTTTTGACCCAGGAGCTGACATTGCAGCCGACCGTAGCGACCGGAAGAGAGTGAGCAACCGTAAAGAACGACAGTATGATGAAGGTTTTAAGTCGGCACTCGGAATGCAAATTCAGGCTGTTCTTGTCGATTTCGATGGCCTGCCCGATGCCGGGCGGCCCGCTTTACCCGGTGTTTACAGTGGCGGGGACGGGGCGGCGTGGCCTAGAGTTATTCTCATGAGTATCGATGCGGCGGCCTTCAAGAAGGGCATGCGCCACCTGGCGGCGAGCGTAACCCTGATCACCACCAAAGTTCAGGACCAGCGCGGCGGGCTTACCGCCACGGCGGTCTGTTCGGTTTCGGCCGAACCCCCGCAGATCCTGGTCTGCGTCAACAAGTCGGCAAGCGCCCACGATCCGATCGGCGAGGCGGGCTTCTTCTGCGTCAACATCCTGTGCCCCGAGCATCGCAAGCTGGCCGAGCGTTTCGCCGGCATGGACGGTATCGAGGGCGACGAGCGGTTCCGCGACATGGGCGAGTGGACCACGCTCACCACCGGCGCGCCCGTGCTGAAGGGATGCCCCGTGTCTTTCGACTGCAAGCTGGTCACCGAGCTCTCGGCCGGCACGCACACGATCTACATCGGCGAGATCGTCGACGTGGCATTGCATGAAACGGCCCTGCCGCTCCTCTATGCCGATGGAGCCTTCGTCCATGGCGAGGCCCTGAAGAAAGCCGCACAGGCGGCCTGACGAAGGCGGGGTTGCGCCTTGGCGCCAACCCACTATGTTCCCGCCCGCCCGAACGGGCGCCTGCTGGGGCGTCGCCAAGCGGTAAGGCAGAGGATTTTGATTCCTCCATTCCCAGGTTCGAATCCTGGCGCCCCAGCCATCGCGCCCCTTCGAGGGCTCCGAAGTCCGTCTGCTGTCCTGGATGAACCGCTCGAGCGACAAGGTCTATGAATTTTCTCAAGAATACGCTTCTGGTTGTCATTCTCAGCGCCGTTTGCGCGCTTAGCCTCGAAGGGATGACCCGGCTCTTCCTCGACACCGGCATGCTCTACGAACTCGAGATGTGGCGCTATGCACGCGACGTGAAGGTTCGCGACATGCAGCCCGACCTCGGTCATCGCCATCGCCCCAATGCCGAGGCGCAGCTCATGGGCGTGAAGGTCACGACCGACTCACGCGGCTTCCGGTCGTCGGAGATTCTCGAGAAGGCGCCGCCGGGCGTGGCGCGCATCGCCTTTGTGGGCGATTCGACGACCCTGGGCTGGGGCGTCGCGCAGAACGAGACCGCCGCTGCCCGCGTGACCGCCGCACTGGCCGCCGGGGGCCGCAAGGTCGACAGCTACAATCTCGGTGTCGGCAACCACAACACGCTGCAGGAACTGACGCTGTTCCGTGAGTCCGCGGCGAAGCTGAAGCCGACATCATCGTGCTGACCTACTTCATCAACGATGCCGAGCCGATGCCGACCTACGGCCAGACCTCGTGGCTCGACGAGCATTCGGCGGCCTGGGTGGTCTTCAAGTATCGCCTCGACTCCCTGATGCGCCAGTTCGGCGAGGCGCCCGACTGGAAACGTTACTACCGCGAACTCTACAAGGATGATGCCGCCGGCTGGCAGCAGACGCGCAAGGCCCTGCAGGGCTTTGCGAGGACGGCGCGCGAGATGGACGCCAAGCTCGTCGTGTTCAACCTTCCCGAACTGCGCGAGCTGAAGCCCTATCCCTTCGCCGACGTCACCGCCAAGGTGAGGGCCGACGTCGAGGGGCTGGGCGTGCCGTTCTTCGACATGCTGCCGACGGTCGAGAATCTCGACCCGGCGAGCCTGTGGGTGACGGTTCCGGACCCGCATCCGAACGGCGCTGCCATGACAGCCTTCACCACGATGATGGTGCCTGAGCTCAACACGCTGCTGGACGGCCTGTGCCGGGATGAAGGCAAGGGCTGCAAGTAGAATGCGGTTCCTCAAGGACGCTCTGCTTGTCCTGAGTTCGCTCGTGCTGAGCGTCGTCCTGGCCGAAGGCGTCGTCCGGTACATCGACGGTTATCCGATCCTGCTCACACCGCTCGGCGAGCCGATGGGCCTCGCCAGCGTCAAGCAGGACTCGGTCGACAAGGTACCGCGCGCCGCCGGCGTCGAGCGCGCCTGGTTCTTCGACGACCCGGCGCCGCTGTCCAACAAGCGCGCCGTCCCCGAGGACTGGGAACGCCTCTATCGCTTCGTCGAGGCCAATCCCGTCGGCGGCATGCGGTTCCGGCCCTCCGATGCCTTCAAGGTCTGGAACACCAGTTTCTCCGGCGATCCGTGCCGGCACTGGTTCCTGCGTCATGCGCCGGGCCAGCTCTTCCTCTACGACCCGCCGGACGGCCAGCCGCGGCCGCCTTACCGGTTCCTGCCCGACGTCACGATCCCGAGCGGACTGACGACCAACCAGATCGGCTGGCGCGGTCCTCCGATCGAGAATCCGAGGCCGGAGAAGACGGTGCGCATCGTCTTCGTCGGCTCCTCCACCGTCGTCGAGGCGCACCATCTGCCCAATTCCTGGCCGGAATATGTGGGCCACTGGATGAATGTCTGGTCCAGGGCCAGGGGCTTGGGTATCAGATTCGAGGTCCTGAACGCGGGCCGCGAAAGCATCATTTCGACCGACATCGCGGCCGTCGTGCGCAGCGAGGTGCTGCCGCTCAGGCCCGATCTCGTCATCTATCACGAAGGCGGCAACCAGTTCCGGCCGGCCTCGATCGTCGAGAAGGTGCCGAATGTCCCGGTCACCCGGCCGTCGAATGCACAGGAGCCGGCCGCCGTGAAGTGGCTTAAGCAAGCCGCGCGCTATTCCGCCCTGATCGGCCGCGTGCAGGCCGCGTTCGCCATGGCCGGGGCCACGGCTGGAAGCAACAGCGGCGCCGAATGGCCCAAGCCCGACTACAAGGTCATCTGGCCGCAAGGGCTCGACGAGATGAATCCTGATCTCGACTTCGCCAACCTGCCGGTGAACCTGAACCTCATCCAGAGGGACCTCGACACGATCCGGGCCGATCTCGGAACGGTCGGTGCCGACATGGCGATCACCTCTTTCTTCTGGATGGTGAAGGACGGGATGGTCGTCGATCCGGTTCGGCACAGGTTCATCATCGAGCAGCTCAATGCCGCCAACTGGCCGTACCGCTATCGCGACCTCGAGCGGCTGGCGAACTTCCAGAACCGGCTGCTCGCCAAGTATGCCGCGGTCCACGGCATCGCCTTCCTCGATCTCGTCGGCAACACGCCGTTCGACCCGGACCTGTTCATCGATGCCGTGCACACGTCCTATGCCGGGACCCGCATCCGCGGCTGGGCGGCCTTCAACCTGCTGGTGCCGCTGGTCGAGAAGAAACTGGCCGACAAGGCCTGGCCGCGCGCCTGGCCGGCCGGTACGTCGACGGCGCTTCCCACCTTCTCGCCGCGACTGACCAAGCTCGACTGCAAGCCTTAGCCGAGCGAAGCTCGGCTGCTGAGCGGCCGGACATCGCGAAGCTATGTCCGGGAGCGTCGGAGAAAGAACGACCGCTCAAGACCCCTCCGTCGTCATAAGACGACGACACCTCCCCATTTGAATTGCGATACCCCGGATGTCCAGAGTATTTCCGGGTCTCCGGAGCCCTGTAGGCCCGCGTCCTTGCGCCCACGATGCCAGACTGCGCCCACCAGGGTCAGCGAGGCGGCCAGCATGTCCTGTCACTCCGGCTTGACGCCGAGCGCGATCATACGCGGGATCATAATCGTCTTGAGCTCCTCATAGTCCTTCATGATCGCCTCATGGCCCATCGGCTTGTCGATCAGGCCGAAGCTCTCCATCATGCGCTTACCTGGCTCGGAATCGGCGGCAGCGACCCACAGATCGGACATGCGAGCGATAACATCCGGAGGGGTTGCGGCCGGCGCGGCGAGGCCGAGCCAGCCACGCACCCTGAACACCTCGTCGACGAAGCCTTGCTCTACGGTCGTTGGTACGTCCGGCAGATTCGGCGAGCGGATGCGGGCCGGATTCGCGATTGGCTTGATGTCGCCTTTGACCAGCAGCGCGTTGAAGGCCTGCGGGCTTCCCATGGCTGCGGTGAGCGACCCCGAGCCCATATCCTGCCACATCGGTGCCTCGCCTTTGTAGATCACGATCTCGATGTTGAGCTTGAACTTTTCATTTAGCGCCTGCGCAAAGGCATGCGCTGACGAGCCGATCGCCCAAGCGCCGAAGTTGACCTTATGTGTCTTTGCGTATTCGACGAACTCCTTGAGGTTGGAGACCGGGATCGACTTATGAACCACCAGCGGCAGGAAGCCTGTGGAGATGCCGGCAACGAGCGTCAGGTCCTTGTCGGGATCGAAGCCCAGCGTCTTGAAGGTGACGCGGTTCTGCACGAGCGTGCTCGAGGCGGTATTCAGATAGGTGTAGCCGTCGGCTAGCGCGCGGGCGACTATTGCTGCGCCGATGTTGCCGCTGGCACCAGGTTTGTTGTCGATTAGCACTTTTTGACCGGTGGCTTGCTGTACGTGCTGGCCGAAGGCACGGGCGATACCATCAGTTAAGCCGCCGGCTGGGAAGTTAACTACAATGGTGATGGGCTTGTTCGGCCACGCCGCCTGGGCGCGAAGGATAGCGGGGCTAGCTATCGCCAGGCCTGCCGTAGCGCGAAGCAGTGTGCGTCTCGTCCTATTCATGTGCGCCGCACCCTCGTTGAAAAGCCTATGCAAAGTAATGGTTGGTGGGGCGGCTCAGCCCATAATGCTCGCGTAAGGTATTGCCCGCATATCTACTGCGAAAGAGGCCCCGCTTGCGCAAGATTGGTATTACTTCATCAACAAACGCATCCAGCATGCTTGGGAGGATTGATGGCATGATGTTAAAACCATCCGCAGCTCCCTCGCGATACCAGGTTTCGATATGGTCCGCGATCTGTTCAGGAGTACCTGCCGCGGTGAAGTGACCTCTGGCTCCTGCCATGGTGCGCAAGAGCTGGCGTAAGGTCGGGCTCTCGCGTCTTACCCGTTCAAGTATGATTTCTGTCCTGCTTCGCGCCGCCTGAACCGTTGAAGGATCTGGGAAATCGTCAACGGTTAGCGGCCGGTCTAGTGGCAGATGCGAAAAGTCATGCCCTCCAAACCGCACAGAAATGCGTGCACGCCCGATTTCCGGATTCGCTAGATCATCAAGCTCATCGAGAATTCGTCGAGCCTCGGTTTCGGTGCCGGCGATGACTGGCGAAAAGCCAGGTAGGATAAGAATTTCATTGGCTGAACGGCCATTTTCGACAGCCCGAGACTTGAGATCTCTGTAGAAGTCCTGGGCTGTTGCCTTTTCAAGATGGGCGGTAAATACCGCTTCAGCATGTCGTGATGCAAATGCCCGACCATCGTCCGATGATCCCGCCTGTACAAGCACCGGATGCCCCTGAGGCGAACGTGGAACGTTGAGCGCGCCAGCTACCTGATAGAAGTTACCTTTAAAGCTGGCTGGCCTTATACGGCTTTCATCAGCATACTGCCCGGTATTTCGATTCTCAATAATAGCATCATCAGCCCAGCTGTCCCAAAGTGCCGTCACCACCGACATAAACTCTTCGGCACGTTCGTAACGTTCTGCGTGAGCAATGGTGCGGTCTTGTCCAAAGTTGTATCCAGCTTCGGGCGAGTAGGTAGTCACTATGTTCCAGCCGACACGTCCACGACTGATGTGATCAAGCGTCGCGAACTGACGCGCGAGATTGTACGGTTCTGTATAGGTCGTCGATGCAGTAGCGATCAGCCCGATCTGAGTGGTCGAGGCGGCCAGTGCAGCTAGTGCCGTCACCGGCTCAAGACCACCGCGCACGGACCCGCCCACATCGGAATTCAAAACTAGGGTATCGGCCAGAAATATTGCATCAATGGCCGCTGCTTCTGCCCTCGCTGCGAGGCTATGATAGTAGGCGAAGTCCGTCATTCGCAGCGATGACGCCTGCGGGTGACGCCAGGCCGCCTCATGATGGCCCTTCCCATTAATAAAGAGATTGAGGTGGAGTTCACGTTGCATGCCCGATGTCAACACGCCGGACGATGCGAGTACAAGAAGGGCGTGCAAATAGTCCATATGTTGGACTATCTTACGCCTATGATGAAGTCGAAAACCGGCGACTCAATAAGCCGCTGCTTCAGAGTACTCGAGACTCTTGGTCGGCATCGTTCGGTACGCTTGATAGAGCTTGTTAGAGAGACCCAACTGCCACAAGCGACCGTCGCTCGTTATTTGAAGATCCTAACCGGATTGGGTTATGTCGCGAAAGTTTCGCGGGTTGATGGGTACCGGCTGACTGATAGATTTACCGCATTGTCAGGCCTTGTCCGTTTCAGCGACAGGCTTGTCGATGCCGCCCGTAGGCCGATGAGTTCTTTCACTAGGACTCATGGCTGGCCCCTCTACCTAGCGACCTCGAGTGTAGATAGCATCCGTATCCGGTACTCGACCGCGCGCGAGAGCCCAATGGATTTCGAGGGTGAAGGAATCAATAGAAAGCGGTCTGCACTCACCAGTGCGCTCGTCCTTGTATGGATAGCGTACTGCAGCGATGAAGAGCGTCAGGCCATGCTGCAAGGCGTCCGGGACAAGAAGGTTCATCCGCGACCCAAACTCCTGCAAATGCTTGCGGACATCCGCCGAAGAGGGTTCGCCTTTTCCATCCCCGACAAGCCAGCCCGTATCCATGGTTTGGCTGTGCCTGTGATGCGTGATTCCAGGATCATCGCAGCGATAACTATGCGGTTCCCGAGATCGGTTATGACCGAGAATGTTGCTGCGACGCGATGCGCTCCGCAGCTCAAGCGCGTGGCAGCTGCGATAGCTAAGGCGCAGGCAAGCTCCTGACCTGGGGACATCCCCACTTGGTTGCTAACAGCAAACCTGATTCTTCAATCTTGAGGCTATGTGTATCGGTAATCTTGCTGCTATCGCCGTCTCGTAGCTGGCGGTGAAAGACTGCTTGTCCGGGATCAGCACGTAGTTATACGAGGAGCGCAGATGAGGCAGAAATCCGTTACCCCGAGTTCGCCGTCTGATCGGCTGGTGAAGAACATCCGGCGAGCGACGCGTCGGCATCACTCGACCGAGGAGAAGATCCGCATTGTTCTGGACGGTCTTCGGGGCGAGTGCAGCATTGCCGAGCTGTGCCGTCGGGAAGGTATCGCCGAGGGGCTCTGTTACAGTATTCCTGCGGCGAGTACCGCGGTCGGAGTTCTTTACGCTGCCAGTGCGTCGTGAACGGAGTTTGGCTTGCGCCAGTTCCAGGGCAGCAGCTCGTCGATGCGGCTGTCGGGATGCCCGGCAATGCGGATCAGCACGGCGGCCAGCCAAGCCTGAAGATCGACGCCGTTGAGTTTTGCAGTTTGGTTGGGGAGGAAGCGATTCTACGCCGCGTAGCGGCCGAGATGCTCCAGCAGAAGCTTGTTGACCCGCGCCGGCATCTGGTCGGCGGCATAGTGGCCGACGCCGGGCAGCACCTCGAATCGGTAGGGCGCGTCGATGAACTCGCCCGTGCCTTCGGCAGCCGCGCGGCCCACCGTGTCGTCGGTATCGCCCCAGACATAGAGCGTCGGCACCTTGATCGGGCCGAGCGGCATCCGCTCGCCGCGGGCGCGATACCAGGCCAGCGCTGCTTCCATGGCCGGTGCGGTTCCGAGCACGGACAGATGGCGGTCGATCGCCTCCTTGGGCACGCCTTCCCTGGTGTGCCGCGTGCGCAGCCAGGCGCAGTCGTTCGCGAGCAGCTTCGGCACGGCGTCGGGTTCGAGGAACGCCTGGTGATGGCCGGAGCGGCGCTTCTGCTCCCCGTCGGGCATGGCCAGCGCCCGCGCGAACGACATCGGATGGGGCCGCGACAGGATGGTGAGCGAGCGCAGCCGCTCGGGGTGCTTGAAGGCGATCGCCCAGGCGAGGCTGGCGCCCCAGTCGTGGCCGACCAGATGGAAACGCTCGTCGCCGTGCCCGAGCGCCGAGACGAGGTCGAGCGCATCGCCGGCGAGTATGTCGAAGCGATAGGAATCGAGGTTGGCGGGATCGGGTCGGGCGCCCGCCGAATAGCCGCGCTGGTTGGGCGCCACCGCGAAGTAGCCGGCCTCTCCCAGCACCGGCACCTGCGCCTTCCAGAAATGCCGCGACACGCCGAACCCGTGCAGCATCAGCACCAGCGGCGCCGACTCGTCGCCGGCCACCGAGGCGTCGAACACCAGGCCGGGCGCGGTTTCTATGTTGCGGACTTCCATCTCGGTCATTCTTCCTCGCCGTTTCCGGCGCGGCCCCACTTGGCTTCGAGACGACGCCAGGCGCGGGCAAGCCGTGCGGCGCGATCCTCGAACAGGTCAGGGGCGGCTTCCGTGCCCAGCACTGTTTCCTCGACCTCATGATGGGATCGCGTCCCGCCGTCGGCCAACAAGTGTTCGATGTCGACGCCACGCTCTGCGAGACGGCGCGACACCAGCACCGTGCGATGACAGTCGAGCGGCTCCTTCTCGGCGCACATCAGGCAGAGCACCGTCTCCTGCGCTTCTTCGATCACGCGGTCGAGCGCGTCCTTGAACGCCGGCCGCGCGGCGAGCTGGTCATAGCTGCCGCCAGGGCCCGGCTTGCCGACGGGGGGCTTGCCGCCGAGCGCGGCGCCTTCATGCACATAGGCGATGCCGGCCTCGGCCAGCGACCGGGCGAGGTCCTTCTGGCCGAACTGCGGATGGCGGCGCGACCAGGGCGTGGAGCGTACGTCGACCAGCCGTTCGACGCCGCCCGCCTTCAGGAGCGACA
>JBILYJ010000169.1:0-9384 GCA_044377795.1 Reyranella sp.
ATCGCTGTTCGTCGACGCACGGCAGCTCGTCTGCGACAGCGGGCCTTACAAGCTCTATCGGATCGTCGATCTCCAGGACACCGACGACTTCTCCTATTCGCTCGATCCGCCGTTCTACAATCGCGGCGCGCGGCTGGGTTGCGACGGCAAGGCCGGCCGCCGCATGCAGACGGTCGCGGTCAACTGCCGGCCGCTCTAGGTTGTCTCCAAAGGAAGCAAGACATGTCAAAGCGCGTTGAAGGAAAGATCGCTGTCGTCGTCGGTGCCGGACAGACTCCCGGCGAGACGATCGGCAATGGGGCGGCCATCGCCCAGTTGCTCGCCCGCGAGGGCGCGACGGTTCTCTGTGTCGACCGCAGTGGCGAGCGGGCGGAGAAGACGGCAAAGGAAATCGCTTCCACCGGCGCCACCGTATCGTCGATGGCGGCCGACATCACGGTGGCCGAGGATTGCGCCCGTATCGTCAAGGAGGTGGTGACGCGCTACGGCCGCATCGACATCCTGATCAACAATGTCGGCATCGGCGGCGGGGGCGACGCGCCGGCCCACCGCATCGAGGAGCAGGTGCTCGACCGCATCCTCGACGTGAACCTGAAGGGCATGTGGCAAACGATCAAGGCGGCCATACCGGTGATGCGCAGCCAGAAGGCGGGCTCGATCGTCAACATCTCCTCGCTGGCCGCCACCAGCGGCGCGACCCAGATGGCCTACGAGGTGTCGAAAGCGGCCGTGAACCGGCTCACGACCCATGTGGCCCAGTCCAATGCCCGCTACGGCGTCCGCGCCAACGCCATCATGATGGGCTTCATGGACACGCCGATGGCGATCACCGGCATCGCCCAGGCGACCGGCCGCCCGACGGAAGAGGTTCGCGCCCAGCGCAATGCCATGGTGCCGCTGCGGGGCAAGATGGGCACCGGCCACGACACCGCCTACGCCGCGCTGTTCCTGGCCTCCGACGAGGCACAGTTCATCACCGGCGAGATCCTCCGCGTCGACGGCGGCATGGGGCTGGGGCTGGCCTAGCTTTTCAGCGCCGCCTGCCGGGCGCGCAGCTCGTCGCTGGGGCGGATGTCCCGCGACCGGCTGTAGACGGTGACGGCGAGCAGCAGCACCACGACCATGAAGCCAAACAGGGTGCGGTAGGCGTCCTCGGAGCGGGCGCCGTCGGGCAGGGGCGTGAAGGCGCCGACGATGACGCCCGACAGGCTCTGCATGCAGGCGACGCCCAGCATCACGCTGGTGTTCATGGCCGCGATGCCCCGGCCGATCAGCCGGTCGGGGAAGATGCCGCGTCCATGGGTCATCACCATGGTGCTGGAGGCGCTCAAGAAGCCGATGCCGGTAATGGCGCCCACCGCGACCCAGAGCGGCGCCTTCGCCCAGAAGGCGAGCGTCGCCAGGATCGCGGCGATCAGCAGCGTGCCGGTGATGGCGATGCGCTTGCGCGTGTCGAACACCCGGTCGAGCGGGCTGATGGTCAGCATGCCGATCTGGTAGGCGATCACCGCCACCAGCAGCACGTTGCCGGACTCGACGCGCGTCAGCCCGTGGACTTCGCGCAGGAACGGGCCGCCCCACAGGCCCTGCACGGTGAAGGTGCAGGCGTAGTTGCAGAAATTGAGCGCGATGATGAACTTGAGCTGCGGGTTCTTCAGCACCTCGCCGAGTCCCTGGATCATCTCAGCCGCGGTCTCGGGCCTGCGGTCGAGAAACGGATGGCCGGGCGGCGCGTCGCGCACGATCACCCAGACGCCGAGCGCCGCCAGCGCCGTGAAGGCCACCATGATCGCGAACACGCCGCGCCAGCCGATCATCTCCGTGCCCCAGGCGAGCGGCGTGGTGGCGAGCAGGTTGCCCAGCAGCCCGACCGACAGCACGACTCCGGCCAGGGTCGCGAACCGGTCGGGCGGGAACCAGCGTGAGATCACCACCATGCTGCCGATCAGCATGACGCCGAAACCCGCGCCCATCAGCGCCCGGCCCGCGAGCAGCTGCGGCCAGCTCGGCGCCAGGGTGAACAGCGCCGCGCCGATCACTGCGACCACCAGCATGCCGGTGACCGTGCGGCGCGGCCCATAGCGGTCGAACAGGAAGCCGCAGGGGATCTGCATGGCCGAGAAGCCGAAGAAGAACGCGCCCGTCAGCGCGCCCAGCGCCTCCGGCCCGATGCCGAGGTCGCGCATCAGGTCGAGCCCGATCGTGACGTTGGCCGCGCGGAAGAAATGGCTCGCGACATAGGCGGTCGCCAGCGTCGCCACGATGATGACGGCCTGCCGCCGGATGCCCCTACTTATGCCGGGCGACATCACGAAGCGTTTCCTCTTTCCATTCCCGCTTTCTCATCCGGCCAGGCCGGTGGCGCGTTGGTCTTGCCTGCCAGTGCTATCGACAGAGGAGGGGCGCTGCAATCGCGGCGCGCATCATCATTCCGCCCGCCGGATGCGGTTGCGGCTATGCGGCGGCTTCCGTCGGGGCATGTCGGGCGGCTACACAGGCAGCGACCATGGCTTCCCTCGAACCGCCGCCGCTGCGCTCCCTCGAACGACTGGCGATCCATCCGTGGCTGGTCGTCTGCGTCACCTGCGCGGGCGCGTTCATCGGGCAGCTCGATGCCAGCATCGTCCAACTGGCCCTTCCGCGGCTGGCGGAGGGGTTCGACGTCCGGGTCGACGCGGTGCGCTGGGTCGCCATCGCCTACCTGCTGGCCTTTGCGGCAAGCCTCGCCGTGTCGGGCCGGGTCTCGGAAATGATGGGGCGCAAGCTGCCTTATCTGGTGGGATTCGCGCTGTTCACCGTGGCCTCGCTGCTCTGCGGCTGGGCGGAGACGCTTGAACAACTCGTGGCGCTGCGGGCGCTGCAGGGCGTGGGCGGCGGGCTCCTGGGCGCCAACAGCATGACGATCCTGGTGACCGCCGTGCCTCAGGACAAGCGCCCGCACGCGATCGGCTGGTTCACCACGGCGCAGGCGGTGGGAGTCAGCACCGGCCCGATCGTCGGCGGCTTCCTGCTCGAACTGCTGGGTTGGCGCTGGATCTTCTGGGCGGCGGTGCCGTTCGGCCTGCTGGCCTTTGTGCTGGGCTGGCTGGTCCTGCCGCGTTCGCGGGACGAGGACGTGAAGCGCGACGAGACCTTCGACCTCGCGGGGGCGGTGCTGCTGGTGCCAGCGGTCGGTCTGGGCGTGCTCGCGCTCACGCAGGTTTCCGTCTGGCCGCTTGCTTCGCCGTCGATGCTGGCCTGCGTGGCCGCATCGGTCCTGTTCCTCGTGCTGTTCCTGCGGCGCGAGAGAAAGACGCGCTGGCCGGTCGTCGACATCGAACTGTTCCGCTCGCGCGACTTCTCGGCGGGCTTCGTCGGCGTGGTGATGGGCTATGCGCTGCTCTACGGCATGCTGTTCCTGATGTCCTTCGCCTTCGTGAAAGGGCTCGACAACAGCGCCCATGTCGCAGGGCTGAAACTCGCGACCATCCCCATCCTGCTGGGGCTGGTCGCGCCGCTCGCCGCGCGGCTCGCCACACGTTTCACGGCGCGGCGGGTCGGCGTGGCCGGCATGGCGCTGTGCCTGGCGGCGATCCTCGCGCTGGTCGTCATCGCCTTCGGGCCCGACCGGCTGGTGGTGCGTCTCGTCGCGCTCGCTTTGTTCGGCGCCGGCCTCGGCCTGTTCCTGGCGCCCAACAGCCACGCCACCATCGATGCCGCCCCTAGGGGCCATGCCTCGTCGGCCGGCGGTCTGGTCAATCTCGGCCGGGTGCTCGGAAGCTGCATCGGCGTCTCGACGGCTTCTTCGACGCTGTCGTGGCGTCTCGGCGTGTCCGGCAGTGCCGACCGGATGGGACCGGCTTTCGTCGAAGCCGTGGCCGGCAGCCTGTTCGTGCTGGCGGCCTTCGCCTTCGTGGCGATCGTGGCGTCGCTGGTGTTTCGGCCAGCGGCCTCGGCATCGTAAGCGGGCCACTGGCTCCTCAAGGCAGGTCGAGAAGGCAAGCCGTGGCGACGGCGACGGGCTCGCGCCGAGAGTTGTAGATGCTCAAGGCGAGCGAAGCGCCGTCCTTTCGACGGCCTTCGACGCTCAGCACATCGTCGCGCTGGAGCATGCGGGTGAAGGTCGCGTCGAGACCTCCGCGCGAGATCCAGGCGTCGTCGCCGAAAATGTCCTGCGCGAAGCGTGACAGGTAGGCGAAGGACATCATCGCCGCCGGGATCGCGACGCGCACGCCCATCGCCTGCGCCAGATGGTCGTGCGTGTGGTAGTTCTCGGCGGGCAGGCTGAACAGGCGCGACTTCTCAAGCGACATTTCGATGTGCCGGGACGGAAGCTCGCTCGGCGATGTCGCGACAGGTGTTGGAGAAGGCGGCGCCGCACGCGGCACCTCGTGGCTGCGGATCGCGCAGCCATGGTCGAAGACGGCCAGCGCCACGCCGTCAGCGTCGAAGAACGACGCGCGCATCACGATGAAGTCGCGCCCGCGCCGGCGATGTTTCTCTGTCACCGTCACGTCGGCGCGGATCGGGCGGCCGAGGCGGAACGGCCGCAGGAAGCGCGCCGATGATTTGCCGTGGAGGAACGGCGTTCCGACCAGATGGCCATAGTGTTGCCTGAACAGGCCGAAATGCCCGATCTCTCCCGGCGCGCGCAGGTAGAAGCCGGACGGAAACCACATGTAGGTCGACAGGAACAGCGGATGCACGAGCGCGTCGGCGGGATCACCCACCAGCCAGCCGGTCTCGTCCTCGACGGCATAGGCGAACTTCCGCACCTGCTCGATCGCCGGGCTGAAGAAGGTCGAGCCCAGCGGCAGGGGAACGGGCAGGTCGTCGAACGTCCGGGCGGCGATCTCTGTCATTTGACCGATGAACACGTAAGGGTTCACGCCGTCCGATGCAAAGCGGACGATGAGACCGGGCCGCGGTGGCTTCTACCGGGGCTTCGGCTTGCATGCCGCCAGTTCCCGACGTCGGGCGGTGTCTTCTAGTTCGTGCCGGTTTGCAGGCGTCCGACTGCACCAGTTCGCGTGCTGAACCAGATTCGAACTCCACCGCATGCCTTCGAAGACGCAATCCGACTCCAGCGACTGGGCAAGCTCGACCTGCGATCGTGACCTGGCCGCGTACTCTTTGCAGTTCTTGATCGGAACCGCCCCGAAATCCCCCCGGCATGTCACCAGGGCCTTGCGACGTTCGTCGTCCTCACGTCCACGCTCGCGTGGCGACGCGGCTTTGCACCACGCCGTGTGGTCGGCCGGGTCCATGCTCCAGCGCCCACCGGCAAAGCTGCAGCCGGTCGCCATCTGAACCTGGCTCGTCGCCTTTGCCACGTAATCCGGGCAGCTATCGATGGCGACCGGGCCGAAGGAGCCTTGGGCAAGAACCGGCGAGACCGCCGACAGCGAGAGGGACGCGGCGCAAACCGCCAAAACCCCGTAGTTCATGTCATTCTCTCCACTGTCGCGCCTGTAACGCCGCGCCGCCGGTCGCGTTCCGTCGTGTTGAAGGCTCGACGCACCACCCCCGCCGCTTCGTCGAGCAATCGTCATCTCCTTCGTTGCAAAAGGTTATTGAATAAGTCATGCAGCCTGTCTGGCGTGGACGTACGGTTTGTGACGCTCAGAGGCCCGTTCAGCGTCGGCTTCGACAAGGACTTGGAGTTGAGAGATGAGATACGGGGCGCGCGGTTTTGGGCAGCTTTCCCTTGCTCTCGGTCGACGGCTTGTCGGATCGCTTCCCGGTCTTCTTCTCGGCCTCTCCTTCGTCCTGCCGGCTGGCGCCCAGACGAAATCCGCCGAGAACGCGCCGCCGGTCGTGCTGGTGCGGCCGGTCGAAGTGCGGACGCTGGCGCCGCAGTCGGAGTATGTCGGCCGGCTCGCCGTGTTCGAAAAGGTCGAGCTGCGCGCCCGGGTCAAGGGCGTGCTCGGCAAGCGGGAATTTGCCGATGGCACCAAGGTGACGGAAGGCCAGCTCCTGTTCACCATCGATCCCACGCCCTATCGCATCGCCGTGAACCAGAAGCGGGCACTGCGCGACGGCGCGCAGGCGGCGTTGATCAATGCCGACGCCCAGCTCAAGCGGGCGGCCGAGCTGCTGCGCACCAACAACGTCTCGCAGGTGTCCTACGACCAGCGGCTCGCCGAGCAGCTGCAGGCCAAGGCCACGCTCGACGATGCCGAAGCTCAGCTCGAGGATGCCGAGCTGCAGCTCTCCTATACGAAGATCACCGCGCCGATCGCCGGCCTGATCGGTCGCTCCTCCGTCTCGCCCGGCAACCTCGTCGGGCCCGAATCGGGCGTCCTCGCCACCATCGTGAACGAGCGGCAGATCCGCGCCCTGTTCTCGGTCCCCCAGGTGGATCTGCTGAACGTGCGCCGCGACCTGCGCGCCGGCGAGCCGCTCGCCGTCCGGCTGCGCCTCGCCGACGGCAAGCTGTACCCTGAGAAGGGCAAGGTCGACTTCATCGACGTCGCGGTCGATCCCACCACCGACGGCCAGATGGCGCGCGCGGTGTTCGACAATGCCGACGAGCTGCTGACCGACGGCCAGACGGTGCGGGTGATCGTCGAGGGCAACGAGCCAGCCAAGGTGATGGTGGTGCCGCTGGCCGCGATGGCGATCGACCAGACCGGCCGCTACGTCTACGTCGTCGACGGCAAGGGCGTCGTCGAGCAGCGCCGCATCACCGTCGACTTCGTGCGCGACGGCATGATCGCGGTGGCGAGCGGCCTCAAGGAGGGCGACCGCGTCATCGTGCAGGGCCAGCAGCGGGTGCGCGCAGGCATGGCGGTCGAGGCGCAGCCGGCGCCGGCCCCCGCCGGCCAGCCGAAGCGCTGATCCCATGGGCATCGCCGCCGTCTTCATCCGCCGCCCGCGCCTCGCCTTCGTCGTCTCCGCGATCATGGTCATCGCGGGCCTGCTGGCGCTGGGCAGCCTGCCGATCGCGCAGTTCCCCAACATCGTGCCGCCGGAAGTCACCGTCACGACCAGCTATCCCGGCGCCTCGGCCCAGGTGGTCGAGGAGAGCGTGGCGCAGATCATCGAGCGCAACGTCAACGGCGTCGAGAACATGATCTCGATGAAGTCGACCTCGGGCAGCGACGGCAGCTACGCCCTCAGTGTCTACTTCAAGGTGGGCTCGAACCCGCAGGACCACACGGTCAACGTCAACAACCGCATCAACCGCGCCATGCCGCAGCTTCCCGACGAGGTGCAGCGCAACGGCGTGCTGGTGAAGAAGCAGTCCTCGGCGCTGCTACAGGTGGTCGCCGTCTATTCGCCCAAGGGCACGCGCGACGCGCTGTTCCTGTCGAACTTCGCCACCATCAACGTGCTCGACGCCATGCAGCGCGTGCCGGGCGTCGGCTCGGCCGGCCTGTTCGGCGGGCTCGACTATGCCATGCGCGTGTGGCTCGACCTCGACCGCATGTCGAGCCTCGGCATCACCTCGCAGGACGTGGTGAATGCGATCGAGGCCAAGAACATGCAGGCCGCCGTCGGCCGGGTTGGCGCCGCGCCGCTGCTCGACGGCGTCGACTTCCAGCTCAACATCACGGCCAAGGGCCGGCTGACCTCGGCCGAGGAGTTCGGCAACATCAGCGTGCGCGCGAACCCCGACGGCGCATTGCTGCGCATCCGCGACATCGGCCGGGTCGAGCTGGGCTCGGCCAACGCCGACGTCACCACGCGCTACAACGGCAAGCCGGCCGCGGGCATCAACATCTACCAGCTCGCGGGCGCCAATGCGCTGGCCACCGCCGAGGGCGTGCGCCAGGTGCTCAAGGACCTCCAGGACCGGCTGCCCGAGGATGTCGCCTTCGAGGTCATGTACGACACGACGGTGTTCGTCGAGGCGACGATCCACAGCGTGGTGAAGACGCTGATCGAGGCCTTCGTGCTGGTCGCCATCGTGGTCTTCCTGTTCCTGGGCAGCCTGCGGGCGACGCTGATCCCCATCATCGCCGTACCGGTGGCGCTGATCGGCACGTTCGCGGTGATGCAGATGATGGGCTTCTCGCTCAATACCGTGTCGCTGCTGGCCCTGGTGCTGGCCATCGGCATCGTGGTCGACGACGCCATCGTCGTGGTCGAGGCGGTCGAGCACACGCTGGAGAAGGAACCGCATCTCACGCCGGCCGAGGCCACCGAGAAGGCGATGGCCGAGGTCACCGGGCCGATCATCGCCATCACCCTGGTGCTGCTCTCTGTGTTCATCCCGACGGCCTTCATGCCGGGCATCGCGGGCAAGCTCTACCAGCAGTTCGCGCTCACCATCTCGGTCGCCATGGTGATCTCGGCGATCAACGCGCTGTCGCTCTCGCCCGCGCTGTGCGCCCTGCTGCTCACCCGTCGCGGCGCGCCGCGCGGCCTGATGGCCCGCATCCAGCGTGGCATCGAGGCCACGCGCAACGGCTACCTGCGGCTGGCGGGACCGCTGATCAGGCGCAGCGCGCTGGCGGTCGGCCTGGTCGCGCTGTTTGCGCTGGCTACCGGCGGCCTGTTGCGGATCGTGCCCACCGGCTTCCTGCCCGAGGAGGACCAGTCCTCCTTCATGGCCGAGATCCAGCTGCCCGACGCCGCCTCGACCAGCCGCACGCTGGAGGCGGTGATGGAGGTCGAAGCGATGCTCACGGGCCAGCCATGGCTGCAGAACTTCTTCACGGTGAGCGGCACCAGTCTGCTCGACGGGCTGAACCTGCCCAACCGCGCCATGATGATCGTCTCGCTGAAGCCCTATGCCGAGCGGCCCGGTCGCGAGATGTCGGCCTTCGCGGTGCTGGAGCGGCTCAACAAGGCGTTCCAGCGCGTCGCCGTGGCCAACGTCTACGCCTTCAATCCGCCGCCGATTGCGGGGCTGGGCAATTCCGCGGGCTTCGAGTTCGAGGTCCAGAGCCTGACCGGCGCCCCGCCGGAGGAGATCGTGGCGGTGGCGCGCGGCGTCATCAACGCCGCCCAGAGCGCGCCCGAGCTGGCCGGCGTCTTCACCACCTACAGCGCCTCGACGCCGCAGATAAGGCTGGAGCTCGACCGCGATCGCGCCGAGACGCTTGGCGTCGCCATTCCCGACATCTTCGCCGCCCTGCAGACCGCGATGGGCAGCCGCAACGTCAACAACTTCAACATGTTCGGCCGCACCTGGACGGTGCGCGTGCAGGCCGACGCCGCCGACCGCCGCTCTGTCGAGGACGTGAACCGCGTGCGCGTGCGCTCGTCGAGCGGCACCCTGGTGCCGCTGCAGGCGATGGCGACGCTCGAACTCACCACGGCGCCCGCCACCATCAACCGCTACAACAACCTGCGCTCGGTCACGCTGAACGGCACGCCGGCCGCGGGCTATTCCTCGGGCGAGGCGATCGCGGCGATGGAGCGGGTGGCGCGCGCCAGTCTGCCGCCGGGCTACGG
>JBILYJ010000170.1:0-9373 GCA_044377795.1 Reyranella sp.
GAATTCAGCTAAAACAAGAGGCTATGAACAGCCCCGATAACCTCACCCTGAGGAGCATCGCGCAGCGATGCGTCTCGAAGGGTGGGAACGCGCACCTTGCCTGTTGCCCATCCTTCGAGACGCGCCCGGAGTTTACCCCGAGGTATTCGAGGGGCGGCGCTCCTCAGGATGAGGTAAGTGCTTGAATTGATTCAATTCATTTCCGGCCAGCCTCTCAGGATGAGGTGGTGCGGAAAGCCTCTAATCGTTCGCCGCGCCGTAGCGCAGGGGGCGAAAGAAGGCCCTGATGTCCTCGACCAGCAGGTCAGGCTCCTCGAGCGCCGCGAAGTGGCCGCCGCTTGGCATGATCGTGTGACGGCGAAGGTTGAAGGCGCGCTCGATCCATTCCTTTGGCGGAGCCGGCGCGATGTCGGCCGGGAAGGCCGCGAAGCCGGTCGGCGTTTCCACCTTCGCACCCGCGGGCAGCGCGCGCGGCTTCTGCTCGGCCGCCCCGCGATAGAGCCAGGTTGCGGTGCCGGCCGTGCCGGTCAGCCAGTAGACCATGATGTTGTCGAGCAGCGTGTCCATCGAGAAACGCTTCAGCGGATCGCCGCCGCAGTCGCTCCACGCCTGGAACTTCTCGACGATCCACGACGCGAGGCCGACGGGCGAATCGGCCAGCGCCACGCCCAGGGTCTGCGGCCGCGTCGCATGGATGCGCTGGTAGGCGGTCTTGTCGTCGAGGGCATTGCCCATCTTCGCAAGCCAGGCCTGTTCGTCGGCGCTCAGGGTGGCCGTCTCGAGATCGAGGCCCGGCCGCAGCCCCATCATGTTGAGATGGACGCCGAGGACGCCCGAGTCGTCCTTCTGCGGATGGTCGAAGGCCAGCCACGACGAGACGACGGCGCCCCAGTCGCCGCCCTGGATGCCGTAGGGACGGTCGTAGTTGAGCTTTTCGGAAACGAGCCTGTGCCACAGGCCCGCAATGGCGCGCGGCCCGATCGGGCCCGTCGTACCATCTTCGCGGATTGGCGGGCCGGAGAAGCCATAACCCGGCAGCGACGGCACGATCACGTCGAAGGCGTCGAGCGGATCACCACCATGTTCTTCGGGGTGGGCGAGGACGTCGATGAGGTGCAGGAACTCGACGATCGATCCCGGCCAGCCATGCGTCACGATCAGCGGCAACGGCCGCGGCGCGTCCTCGACCTCGGTGCCGGGCTCGCGGATGAAATGGAGGCGCTGCGGGCCGATGTCGACCAGGTAGTTGGGCCACTGGTTGATGGCCTCCTGACAGCGCTGCCAGTCGTAGCCGTGGCGCCAGTAGTCGACCAGCTCGGCGAGGAAGGCAGGGTCGGTGCCGGAGGCCCAGGAGCCGCCGTCGGCAATCGCCACCGGCGGGCGCCAGCGGCGCAGGCGCTCGTCGAGGTCGATCAGCGCCCGTTCGGGAATGTCGACCTTGAAGGGCTCGGGAGTGTCGTAGCGCGTGTCGGCCATGCCGACAGGCGTAGCGCGGAACTCACCCTTCCAGCAAATCCGCCTTCAGCCGTTCGCGTGCCGCGACGTCGAGGCCGAGCGCCTTTTCCGCGAAGTCTTCCGGTGTGCCGAAGTCGCCGCGCAGCACCTCGAAGGCGGCTTCGAGATAGGGTGTGCGCGCCTCGACGATGGCGGCGCGCGTGTCGATGTCGAGTTCGGGATAGCGGCCGATATGGCCGGTCCACAGTTCGTTGGTGCGGAGATAGTCCTCCAGCACCGTTTCCCAGGGCACGCCGAGCAGGGAGAGCAGCAGGGCCGAGGCGAAGCCGGTGCGGTCCTTGCCGGCGGTGCAGTGGAACACCAGCGGCCGGTGCGTGCCGTCGCTCAGGGTCGAGAACAGGGTCCGGAAACCCGGCGCGCAGCGGCGCGGATAGTCACGGTAATGATCCGTGAGGAACCCCATCATGATGTGAGGGTTGGCGGATCCGTCGGCCACGGCGCCCCGGATCTTTTCGCCGACGCCGGGCTCGATGTGTGCGCCGACGATGCGGCACTCGAGGCCTTCGATCAGGTGCGGCGTCTCGGCCGCTTCGCTGACGCCGCGCAGGTCGACGATGGTGCGCACGCCGAGGCGGCCGAGGGCGCCGCGGTCCTCGTCGGTCAGGCCGCCGAGATGGGCCGAGCGGAACACCGCGCTGCGCCGCACGGTACGGCCGTCGGCGGTCTTGTAGCCGCCGAGGTCGCGGAAGTTGGAGCCGCCCTGAAGGGTCAGGACGAAGGGAAGGCTGGTGTCAGGCATGACGCGTTTCTAGCACGCCCGGCCTTTCCGCAGCATGTCGTTTGCGCGTCAGAATTTTTGCGCGAGCGTCACGAAGAAGGCCCGGCGCATTCCGTATTGCGGTGCGCCGACGCCCACGCCCTCGCCGGTGCGCAGCTCGTAGACGCCGTCGGTGACGTTGATCGCGTCGAGGCGGATCTGCGTGCCCTTGCTGCCGCCGAGCGGAATCTTCTGCGTCACCGAGAGATTGAGCGTGGCGTAGGGCGGCAGCGAGGTATCGTTGGGGGTCACGACGCTGGTGCGCAGGCCGCTGCCGAACAGCACGTCGGCCGAGACGCGGGTCGCGTGGTCGCTGCCTTGGTTGAAGATGTAGGCGGCGCCGGCCGATCCGGTCCAACCCTGGTCGTGGTCGGCGGCGATCCAGTAGTTGCCGACATAGGCCAGATCCTCGGGCGAGAAATTGTACTGGGCCGAGTTGATCTTGGTGGCGCTGACCTTGGACCAGGCGAGGTTGCCGTAGACGGACCACGGGCCCTGGTCGTAGTTGGCGTAGAGTTCGAAACCCTTCACCTGCGCGTTCGCATAGTTGAAGGAAGCGAGCTGGATCGGCGCGCCGAACTGGCCCTTGTCGAGATAGTTCTGCGCGAACTTGTAGTAGCCGGCATAGCCGAGGGTCAGGCCTTCCATCGGTTTCACCGTCAGGCCGACGTCGAAGTAGTCGGATCGTTCGGCCCTGACCGGATCGTTGATGAAATTCTCGGGCTCGGCCGTTGTGCCTGTCCGGGCGGCGAGCGAGCCGAAGCCGACCTGGTTGAGCGGCGCCGGCACGAAGTAGCGCGAGTAGCCGGCCCGCAGGCTGATCTGCGGTGTCGGCTCCCAGACGACGTTGATGCGCGGGCTGACCTGGTTCTCCGAAATCTGTCCGGAGATGGCGTCGAAGCGCGCACCGAAGTTCACCGTGACGGTCGGGATGATCTTCCATTCGTCCTGAAGATAGACGCTGTAGGTCCAGCCGATGAGACTGGAGCCGTCGCTGAAACCCACCGGGCGATCGCCGGGGATCAGTTCGCCGGGATTGAGCGGATCGGGAATCAGTCCCAGCGCGTTGTTCTGGCTGAAGCTCGAGACCTGCTCGCGCTGGACGAGGAAGCCGCCGCGCAGCGTGTGGTTGGACGCGACCTTCCAGCTTGCGTCGGCCTGGACGCCGAACGCCAGGCTGGAGCGTTGCGACCAGGGCGCGACGCCGTTGTAGAGCAGGTCTCCGAGCGCATCGGGCTGGTAGGACAGCTTGGAATAACGGGCGAAGCCCGAGAGCTGCATGTTGAAGTTCTGGTAGCTCTTCTGCAGCGAGGCGATGCCGAAGTACGTATCCTCCCACTGGCGCTGGTCGAGCACCGCGCTGTTCCAGTCGGTGATGCCGTTGACCGGGAAGGCGGGGGTCTGCCCCGGCACATTGGGAATCTGGTAGCGCGCGCTGGCGCCGCCGGCGATGAAGCTCAGGCGCGTATTCTCGTCGGCCAGGGCGCTGAGCTTGGTCAGCGCATACCATTGCGCGGTGGCGTCGTGCAGCGGGGCGGTGCTGGGTGTCGGGTTCTCGATGCCGATATTGTTGCTGACATACTGGCCGACGGCGAAATAGTCGAAGTTGCCGGAGCGGCCGCCATATTCCAGCGCCGGCTGCACCCAGTTGTACGACCCGACCATCGCCGAGGCCTCGCCGCCGGGATTGGTCGTGCCCGACTTGACCGTGATGTCGACCACGCCGGCGGTGCGCAGGCCGTACTGGGCGGGCAGGGCGCCGGTGATCAGCGAAAGCTGGTCGGCGAAGCGCGGCGAGAGGATGCTGCTGAACAGCGCCAGGCCCTCGGGCAACTGCACGCCGTCCAGACGATACTGCAGGCTGCCATGGTCGCCGCGCACGTGGATCTGGCCGAAGCCGTCCTGCACGACGCCGGGGGCGCGCAGCAGGACCTGGTTGAGCGTGGCGTTCTCGCCCAGCGGGGTGTTGCTGATCGCCGTCTTGCTGAAATCGTAGCGCGTGGCGCCGAGGCTCGGCTGGATCTCGCTGCGCTCGCGGTCGAGCCGCTTGCCGACCACTTCGATCGCCAGCCCGTCCGACGGTGCCGGCTGAGACGGGGCCTCGGGCGCCGTCTGCGCCAGGACCGGGTGGGCTGCGGAAAGACCCGCTGCGAGGGCCAATGCCGATACGCCGATCCGCTGCATCCGGGTCTCCATCTGATTACGCCACAAAAATGTTATAATGTTATTGGTTATAATATAACATTTTAGATCGTCAATCGATATGGTTCCGCGGAGAGGCGGTGTATTCAGGTCGCATGAGCCCTGAAGTGCGCCCCGGCCGAGACGGCCCGTCGTCTCAATCCGTTGTGGTCGTTTGCTGCGCGCTGGTCGTTGCGATCGTGCTGGCCTACACGGCCGTCAACGCCGTGGTGAGGCCGGTCATCTGGTCCGACAGCGGCTGGGGCCTCCTCGGATGGGACCTGCGCCGCGGCCTGCCGTGGAACCACTGGGCGTCGCCCGATCCGCAGGACATCAGCAGGGACATCTCCACCTTCATGTCGATCTGGTCGCCGGGCCAGCATGTCGTTCCTGGCCTCCTCGAAGGGCTGGGCCTGAGCCTGGGACACGCCGTGATCGCTACCGATGCGATCTTCTCGGTGGTCGGCCTCGTCGGATGGTTCGTGCTCTACCGCGCCTTCGGCTTCCCGCCGCATGTCGCCGCCATCGCGCTCGCGCTGATTGCCTGCAGCCGCGGC
Source organism: Reyranella sp. (assembly GCA_044377795.1). Classification (GTDB taxonomy): domain Bacteria; phylum Pseudomonadota; class Alphaproteobacteria; order Reyranellales; family Reyranellaceae; genus Reyranella. The sequence continues at coordinate 5,011 of JBILYJ010000170.1, forward strand.
TTCGCCTTTCCGTTCGTGATCTTCATCGGCGGCGAGGTTCTCCTGTTCGCCATCGCGCCGTGGTTCCTGCTGCTCGTGTGGAAGCTGCGCGAGCTGCGCTGGTTTTCGGTGCCGGCGCTCGTGATCGGCACGGCGCTGATGTTCTTCGCCAAGATCTCGGCCGTCATCCTGGCCTGCGCCGCGATCTCGGCCGCCGTGCTGTCGGGCCCGCAGCCGTGGCGACACAGGATGGACACGGTGCGGCGGGGGCTGGTCGCCGGTATCACGATCGTCATCATCGGCGTCGTCCTCTACTACGGCTGGCATTCGCGCGGCTGGACGGCGGCGTCGACGGTGGCGGCGATCAAGTGGTCTTCCCTGATTCCCCACGCGGTCTTCATCCTGAGCTGCGTGTGGGGTGCCGCCCTCTCGTTCGGCGAGCTGGGGAACTTCATCTTCCTGCATCCCGGCCGCGCAATCGTCGGATCGCAGCTGGCGGTGGGCTACCTGCTGGCGCTTCCCGCTGCGGTCACGCTGTACCTGGTGTGGCGGCAACTCCGCCGTAGCCATCCGCAGTATCTGATCTTCGCGGCTCTCACGACGCTGGCCTACGCCACCGTCTTTCTCTGGCTGTGGGTTCTCGGCGCCACGATCGGCCAGGAGGAGCGCTATTTCAGGCCGCTGTCGCTGCTGCTGCTGGTCGGAGCGGTCCAGGCGTTCCTGACGGTGCCGAGCCGCCTGCTGCGGCTGGCCGGAGTCCTGATGGCGCTGGTCGGCGCGCTTTACGGACTCGCCGGCCAGGCCCGGCACATCGTCGTCAATCTCGGCCATCCGCTGGGCGTGCGTGACTTCAGGCACTCGACGGCCGACGAAGCGGTGGTGAAGTTCATCCGCACGATCGACGTGCCGTCGCCCGACCGCGCCTCGACACTGATCTTCGTGCCGTCTCCGGAGATCGGCCTCGAGGTCCGCAATGTCCGCGTCATGGCCAACCATGCCGACTTCTGGGCGATCGAGGACATGCGGAACCTCAAGTTCCGCGGCCGGGTGCCGCGCCTCTATGTCATCGTCCAGAAGAGGCTGGTTGCCCAGGGCAAGGCGCAGGCCATGGTGGAGCAGTTCGTCGACTACAAGCCGTCCGAATGGAAGGAGATGCCGCTCGGCGACTTCGTCTGCTTCTACGTCGTCGACTGAGGCAGGCGCCTGCCTGCGCTATGGCTTGCAGGGCCAGGTCTGCTCCAGGGCCTCGCCCGCCAGGTCGATGAAATTCTCGTGCAGGCGCGCCGGATTGTTGTTGATGTAGGTGACGACCCCGCGCACCAGCAGCCGTCGCGTCGAGATGCCGGGCAGGCAGATGTTCGGCTTGATCGCCTGCAGCGTGTCGATGATCCCGGCGCAGACCCCCGCGACCAGCAGCCTCGAGGTGGGGATGGGGTCAAGGAGGAACGCCTCGCAGCCCAGCATGATGTAGTTGGCCGAGTTCGTGTCCTGTTGCGCCCGGGCCCCCGGAGAAATCAGGGGGGCGGCGAGGGCAATGGTCAATGTGACAGCCAAAACGCGAGCCAGCTTCATCCGTCCATTCTCTTCCGGTTCCATGCGATGATAGCGCGCAGCGCAGGCCTGCGAACAGGCTTTGGCAGGGTCCGTGTTGCCCGTGGTACGTTTAATGCACGGGGACGGAGACTGCTGGAGACGCGAACGATGCCGCTGCGCTGGGAGATTCTGCATTCCGAGAAGCTCATCCATGTCGTCGCCGAGGGCGAGGTCACGCTGAAGGAGATGGAGGAGCATTTCGACGCCCTCGTCGTGGCCAATGCGCTCGCCTATTCGAAGCTGTTCGATGCGACCCGTCTCAAGCCGGTCTACGACGACGCCGACGTGATGGCCATGGGCGCGCGGTTGAGCGCCTACACGTCCCACTTCCCGAGTGGTCCGCTGGCCGTCGTCGGCCGTGACGAATCGGTCGTCCTGGCGTTCAAGCGCTTCGTCAACATTTCGCCGTCGAAGCGACCGGCGGCCTTGTTCTCGACGGAGAAGAAGGCTCGCGCCTGGCTCGCAACGCAAGCCGGTGTCTGACACGGCCGATACGTCTGAGACGATATGCGCGGTCGCAGTCGCACAGATCGGTTGCGGCGCAACTTCCCGCGCCGCTATCCTTCGCCGGTCTTCTTGGAAGGGTTGCCTGCAATGAAAAGCTGGATGTTCACGGCGGCGGTGCTTGTCGTTCTTCCCGTCGCGGCCCATGCGGACCAGGCCGCCGCGAATGCCTGCGCGGCCAACCTCTCGCCGAACGGACAGATGCTCTACAACAAGACCGCTCCGACGATGAAGCCCACGAGCGACATCAAGGACGCGCTGACCGCGCAGGCCCGTCCGCTGGTGATGAACGGCACTCTTTCCCGCGACGCAGCGCGCACGGCCGCCGAAGCGGCCGGGGAATGCCTCAAGCTTCTGAAGTAGGCCGCGAGGCGCTCGCGGCGTGGTCCGTTGCCGGTCCGCGCGGCGGGCCGAACGGGGTCGCTATCAGACCCGCCCGTCCGTCGGCCCGTGGGTCGCGCGACTGCCGGATACTACCGACGGTTGCTTTCCCTGCGTTCAGAGGCGAGCCTCGTCGAAGGCTCAGGCGCCCTTGCGCCCGCAGGTGTTGATGCCGAGCAGGGCGTAGGGAGGGCACCAGCCGACCGCCGCGGTGAGCAACGGCACGACGCCGATCCAGCCCCACGGGGTCTGCGGGCCCCAGAAGGCGAGGCTGATCAGGCCGAAGCCGACGACGATGCGGACGATGCGGTCGATGGAGCCAACGTTGCGGGTCATGTGTCCCTCCAGGAAGTCTGACCCTTCCCTGATACGCCCCGCGCGGCATCCGTTCTGTAACTAAGTCACCGAGGCCAGCCGCGCGAGGCCCGCCTGGTCGGCGATCTCGACCACGCCGCGCTGGGCGCGAATCAGGCCGCGACGCTGCCACTCGGTGAGCTGCCGGCTGACCACCTCGCGCGCGCTGCCCAGCTCGTTGGCCAGTTCCTGGTGCGTCGCGACGACGCGGCCGGTGCCGTCGTCGAGCAGCAGCAGCCGCTGTGCCAACCGGACCTCGATGCGCGCGAAGGCGACGTCCTCGATGACGCGCAGCAGAGAGGTCACGCGGCGACCGAAGGCGGCGAACACGAAGCGGCGGAACTCGCCCGAGGCGGCGACCATCGCGTCGAACAGGCGGCGCGGCACGGCGACGGCGCGCACCGCCGTCTCGGCGACGCCGTCGGCCTGGTAGTCCTCCTCGCCAACCAGGCAGGCCGTGGTCAGCATGCACGATTCGCCGGCGGCGACGCGGTAAAGCACGATCTCGCGCCCGCTCTCCGAAACCTGCGAGACGCGCACCACGCCGTCCAGCACCAGCAGGAAGTTCTCCGGCCCCTGCCCCGGCCCGAAGATCCGGCTGCCCGCCGGCAACTCGACGACGCGGCTGCCGGCGGCGAGATCGGCCTGCAGCGCGGCCGGCAGGCGGCGCAGCGGCGGGAAGGAGTCGAGCCAGGAAGAACACGAGGTCATCGGGACGGCATCATGCCTTCGCGCCGCCGGCGCGACGACCTCAATCGAACAACGGGCCCAACTCCCGGGCGAAACGCAGCCCGAGGGCATCGCCCTGCCGAAGACGGCGCAGGGCCATCGCATCGCGGGCTCTGGTGGAGGGGAAATCAGCCGGCCAGACGGCGGTACACGGCGAGCCAGACTGTCGGCGCGTCGGGATCGGTCCAGTCGACGCGGTGGCGGACATGCGCCGGTATCTCCACCCAGTCGCCCGCGGCGAGTGTGATGCGCCTATCATCGGCCTCGAAGTGCAGCACCGCCGCGCCGCACAGCAGCTGCACGAACTCATGCTCGGTCTGGTCGTACCAGTAGCCCTCGGGTGTGACTTGGCCTGTGGAGACGATGCGCTCGATGCGCACGGTCGGATCGTCGACCAGTGTCTCGACAAGTTCGCGATCGACCGCCTTTGTCAGCGGCGCGAAGACATTCCCGCGTGTGTCACAGGCAGTCATGCAATTCGAGTCTTGCCCGTGCTCGTTCTATACCCGCCCGTGGCAGTGCTTGAACTTCTTCCCCGAACCGCAGGGGCAGGCGGCGTTGCGTGAGACCTTGCCCCAGGTCGAGGGATCGTTGGGATCGACCGGGCCCTTGGCCACGGGACGCGGGCGATGCAGCGTCGCCACGCCGCCGCCGTCCGGGTCGGCCGGATCGTAGGCCGGGTCGTCGCTCATCGCGGCGGCGAGGGCCGGGTCCTCGTGCACCTCGTGCATGTCGGACGGCATCTCGGGCATCGGCGGCGGCTCCATGCGGATCTGCAGGGTCGCCAGCAATGTGATCACCTGCTCGCGCAGGTTGGTCAGCA
>JBILYJ010000171.1:0-9367 GCA_044377795.1 Reyranella sp.
CTTCCGCGACCGGCTGCGTGCCCTGGCCGGACTGTTCGGCGACCGCTGCTACCTCGCGGGCACGATGCTGTTCCGGGGCGACGATGCGCGGCGCCTGGCCCGGCTCGACGATCTCGCCACCGAGATCGGGGTGAAGTTCGTCGCCACCAACGACGTGCACTATCATGTCCCCGAGCGACGGGCGCTGCAGGATGTCGTGACGGCGATCCGCCTGGGCTGCACCGTCGAGGAGCTTGGCTTCCGCCGCTTCGTCAGTGCCGAACGCCACCTCAAGGATCCCGAAGAGATGGCGCGCCTGTTTCGCCGCCATCCCCACGCCATCGCGCATACCCAGGAGATCGTGAAGCGCTGCGGCTTCTCGCTTCGACAACTCACCTACCAGTATCCGGTCGTCTACGAGGGCGGCGAGACCCCCATGGACAAGCTCATCCGCCTGACCTGGGAAGGTGCGAAGTGGCGCTATCCGGAAGGCGTTCCGGACAAGGTGGCCGGCACGATCCGACGCGAGTTCGCGCTCATCGGCCACAAGGAAATCGCGCCTTACTTCCTGACGGTTTACGAGATCGTAAAGGAGGCGCGTGATCGCGGCATCCTGTGCCAGGGCCGCGGCTCTGCCGCCAACTCCGCCGTCTGCTACTGCCTGGGTGTCACCTCGGTGAATCCCAACGAGACGGAAGTGCTGTTCGAGCGCTTTCTGTCCAACTCGCGCAACGAGCCGCCCGACATCGACGTCGACTTCGAGCATGAGAGGCGCGAGGAGATCATTCAGTGGATTTACGAAACGAAGGGCCGCAACCGCGCCGCCCTGGCGGCCACGGTGATCTCCTTCAGGAGCCGCAGCGCCATCCGCGAGGTCGGCAAGGTCCTGGGCCTCTCGCCCGACACGGTGGGCGTGATGGCCGACACGGTATGGGGCATGGGGTCGAGCGGCGTGAAGGCCGACCATGTGCGGGAAGCGGGTCTCGACCCGATGGACCCGCGCATCACCTTGGCGCTCGAACTTTCGTCGGCGCTGTGCGGCTTCCCGCGTCACCTCTCCCAGCATGTCGGCGGCTTCGTGCTGACCGAGGGCCGCCTCGACGAGCTGATGCCGATCCAGAACGCGGCGATGGAGAAGCGCACCGTCGTCGAGTGGGACAAGGACGACCTCGACGTACTGGGTATCTACAAGGTCGACGTGCTGGCGCTCGGCATGCTGACGGCGCTGCGCAAGGCCTTTGCCCTGATCGAGAAGCATTTCGGAGAGAAGCTGTCGCTCGCCATGCGGCCGACCGACGAGAACGTCTACGAGATGCTGTGCCGCGCCGACTCGGTCGGCGTCTTCCAGGTCGAGAGCCGGGCGCAGATGTCGATGCTGCCGCGGCTGCAGCCCAGGGAGTATTACGATCTCGTCGTCCAGGTGGCGATCGTGCGGCCGGGGCCCATCCAGGGCGGCATGGTGCATCCGTACCTGAAGAACCGCGCCAATCCCTGCGCCGTCGTTTATCCGAGGGACGAACTCAAGGCGGTCCTCGAGAGAACGCTGGGTGTTCCCCTATTCCAGGAACAGGCGATGCAGATCGCCATCGTCGGTGCGGGATTCTCGCCTGAGAAAGCCGACGAGCTGCGCCGCGCCATGGCAACGTTCCGCCACAACGGCACCATCCACAAGTTCAAGACTCCCTTCATCGAGGGCATGGTGGGGAAGAAGTATGACCGTGACTTCGCCGAACGCTGCTTCAGGCAGATCGAAGGTTTCGGCGAGTATGGCTTCCCCGAGAGCCATGCCGCGAGCTTCGCGATCCTGGTCTACGCCTCGTCCTACGTGAAGCACTACTACCCTGAAGTCTTTGCCGCGGCCCTGCTCAACGCCCAGCCGATGGGCTTTTACGCGCCGGCCCAGCTCGTGCGCGACGCAAAGGAGCATGGCGTCAACGTACGACCACCCGATATCAACGACAGCGACTGGGATTGCACCCTGGAGCCGGGACGGAACAACCGCTGCGCGCTGCGTCTTGGCCTGCGCCAGGTCACGGGGCTTTCCGAGGACGCGGCCCGGCAGATGGTCGCGCGCCGGGGCGACAGGCCCTATCGCGATCCCTCCGACCTGTGGCGGCGCAGTGGCCTCAGCAAGAAGCAGATCGTGGCGCTGGCCCGTGCCGATGCCTTCGCGTCCCTCGGCCTCACGCGGCGCGACGTATTGTGGGCGGTGCGCGGCTTCTCCGACGGGCAACTGCCGTTGCTCGATACGGAGTCGGGAGCGTGCGACTTCGAGCCCGCCGTCGCCCTTCCGGCCCTGACGCTCGGCGAACAGGTGGTCGACGATTACAGCAGCTTCTCGATGTCGCTGCGGTCGCACCCGATGGAGCTGCTGCGGGCAACTCTCGCGCTACGCGGCATGTCCAGCACCGAAGCGCTGAAGACGTCGAAGAATGGCCAGCTCCTGACCCTGGCGGGTCTGGTCCTGGTGCGCCAGCGACCGGGTACGGCTTCGGGCGTGGTGTTCGTCACGCTCGAAGATGAGTTCGGCATCGCCAATCTCGTGGTCTGGCCCAAGGTGTTCGACGCCCATCGCCGCATCGTCATGGGGGCCCGGATGATGGGCGTGCGCGGTCGCATCCAGTGCCAGGGCGAGGATGACTACAAGGTGATCCATCTGGTCGCGGATGAGCTGTGGGACCTCTCGGCCGAACTGGACTCGATCTCCGAACTCGACTTGTTCCACCTGACCAACGGTCGGGGCGACGAGGTCCGCAGCGATCCCGGCGACCGTCGGGTGAAGGTCGCGGAGGCCAACGCCACGCGCCATCGTTCGAGCCGGAATGTTCCCGAAAAGCCGGCCGGCCAGCCGAAGTACGACCGAAGCCGCATCGTCCTCGACCGGCCCAGGATCCGCATCCAGAGCCGGGACTTCCATTGACGCCACTTCTCAAAGACGCGTCGCCTCGTCGATCAGTTCCTGCGCGGCGATGTCCAGCAGCTCATCCTCGGCGGTGCCGTCGAGGACGCGTTCCTTCCCGATCTCGAGCAGCACCGGCACGGCGAGCGGCGAGATGCGGTCGAGCCGGCGATAGACGATGCGGCCCTTGGCGCGCTTCAGCAGGTCGCCAAGTCGTTTCAGGTCGGCGAGCTGCCAGGCCGCGTCCTGGCGCGTGGCGCGCAGCAGGATGTGGTTGGGCTCGTGCTGGCGCAGCGTGTCGTAGATCAGGTCGGAGCTGAACGTGACCTGTCGGCGCGACTTCTCCTCGCCGGGAAAGCGCCGTTCGATCAGGCCGGCGATCACCGCGACGTTGCGGAACGAGCGCCGCAGCATGCTCGATTCATCCATCCAGGCCTCGAGATCGTCGCCCAGCATGTCCTCGTCGAACAGCTCGTCGAGCTGCTTCGGAGAGGCCGGCCGCAATCCCCACAGGCCCAACACATAGTCGGTGGCGACGAAGCCCAGCGGCCGCAGCCCCATGCGTTCCATGCGCCGCGTCAACAGCATGCCCAAGGTCTGGTGCGCGTTGCGGCCCTCGAAGCAATAGGCGACCAGGAACTGCTTGCCGCCACGCGGAAAACCCTCGACCAGCAGCTTGTCGGCCGGCGGCAGCATCGAGCGGAAGACCTGAATGCGCAGCCACTCCTGCACCTCGGCCGGCAGCTTGGGATGCTTCAGCGGATCCTGCAGGATGCCGCGCACCCTTGCCGCGAGGAACGTCGAGAGCGGCAGCCGGCCGCCGCCGTAGGCCGGCACCTTGGGATCACCGCTGAACGCTGGCGAACAGATTGCCGCCAGCTCCTTCACGCCTTCGAAGCGCAGCAGGCGGCCGGCGAACACGAACGTGTCGCCCGGCACCAGCCCCTGCACGAAACCCTCCTCGACCTCGCCCAGCACCGCGCCACGCCGCAGCCGCACCTTCATCAACGGCAGCTCGACGATGGTGCCGACATTCATGCGGAACTGCTTCGCCACCAGCGGCGAGGCCAGCATCCATCGGCCGTCGGGCAGCTGCTTCAGCCGGTGCCAGCGATCGTAGGCGGCCAGCGCGTAGCCGCCGGTCGCCACGAAGTCGAACGTGTCGTCGAAATCCTTGCGCGGCAGGTCACGATAGGGCTGCGCGCGTCGCACCTCGGCGAAGAAGGCCTCGCGGTCGATCGGCTGGGCGCAGGCGGAGCCCACGATGTGCTGGGCCAGCACGTCGAGGCAGGGCGGCCGCGGCGGATCGCCGTCGAGTTCACGCGCCTCGATCGCTTCGAGCGCGGCCAGCGATTCAAGCACCTCGAAGCGATTGGCCGGCGCGATCATGGCGCGGCTGGGCTCATCGAGCCGGTGGTTGGCGCGGCCGATCCGCTGCATCAGGCGGCTGACGCCCTTGGGCGCGCCCATCTGGATGACGAGATCGACATCGCCCCAGTCGATGCCGAGGTCGAGCGACGAGGTGGCGACCACCGCGCGCAGCTTGCCCGCCGCCATCGCCGCCTCGACCTTGCGGCGCTGCTCGACGGCCAGCGACCCGTGATGCAGGCCGATCGACAGATTGTCGTCGTTGATCCGCCACAGCGCGTCGAACGCCAGCTCCGCCTGGGCCCGCGTGTTGACGAAGATGATCGAGGTCTTGTGCTGCCGGATGATGTTGTAGATCTCGGGCACCGCATGGCGCCCCATGTGGCCGCCCCACGGCAGCCGCTCGTGCGCATCGATGATCGACACGACCGGCGGCGCGCCGGGCTCGCCCATCACGATCTCCACCGGCTCGTCGCGCAGGTTCAGGAACCCGGCGAGTTCCGGCGGATCGGCGACGGTGGCCGACAGGCCGACGAAGCGCGCCTGCGGCGCGAGCGTCGCCAGCCGCGACAGGCAGAGCGCCAGGTGATGGCCGCGCTTGCTGGTCGCGAAGGCGTGCAGCTCGTCGATGATCACGCATTTGAGGCTGGCGAAGAACTTCGCCGCGTCGAGATAGGAGAGCAGCAGCGCCAGCGACTCCGGCGTCGTCATCAGCAGGTCGGGCGGCCGCTCACGCTGGCGCAGCCTTCGGCTCTGCGGCGTGTCGCCGGTCCGGCTCTCGGCGCGCACCGGCAGCTGCATCTCGGCCAGCGGCTGTTCGAGGTTGCGGCGGATGTCGGTCGCCAGCGCCTTCAACGGCGAGATGTAGAGCGTGTGCAGCTCCCCCTGCCCCTTCTTGTAGGCCAGGTCCTGTCCGGCCTGCCGCCGCTCCGTGAGTTCGATCAGGGACGGAAGGAAACCCGCCAGCGTCTTGCCGCCGCCGGTCGGCGCGATCAGCAGCGCGCTCTTGCCCCGCCGCGCCAAGTCGACCAGCGCGAGCTGATGCGGTCGCGGCGACCAGCCGCGACTCTCGAACCAGCGTGCAAACAGGTCGGGAAGCCCCATATCTGTGGGGTAGGATGCATCAGGAGCCATGGCAATCACGACGGCAACCGAAACCCTGAATCCCCGTACGTGGCTCTATCCGACGCCGCGCGGCCTCTATTGCGAACCGGGCGACTTCTATGTCGATCCGGCCTTCGCCGTGCCGCGCGCGGTTATCACGCATGGGCATGGCGATCATGCGCGGCCGGGGCATCGAAAGGCGCTGGCGACGCCCGAAACCCTGGCGATCATGCGCACGCGTTTCCAGGACATGCCCGACACCGAGCAGCAGGCGCTGAAATACGGCGAGGGCGTGCGAATCGGCGACGTCGAGGTCGGCTTCGCTCCGGCCGGTCACATTCTCGGCTCGGCGCAGGCCGTGCTGGAATACAAGGGCCAGCGCATCGTCGTGTCGGGCGACTACAAGCGCCGGCCGGATCCGACCTGTCCGCCGTTCGAGCCCGTACCGTGCGACGTGTTCATCACCGAGGCGACCTTCGCGCTGCCGGTCTTCCATCATCCCTCCGATGCCGGCGAGATCGGCAAGCTGCTGCGCTCCGTCGCGACCTTTCCCGAGCGCACTCATCTGGTGGGCGTCTATGCGCTCGGCAAGTGCCAGAGGGTCATCCGCCTGCTGCGCGAGGCCGGCTACGACAAGCGCATCTGGCTGCATGGCGGCCTGATGTCCCTGTGCCGGCTCTACCAGGAGCATGGCGTCGATCTCGGTGATGTCGCGCCCGTCTCCGAGGCGATCCTCGAGACCTTCAAGGGCGCCATCGTGCTCTGCCCGCCCTCGGCCCTCGCCGACCGCTGGTCGAGGCGCTTCGCCGAGCCGATCGCCGCCGTGTGCTCGGGCTGGATGAACGTGCGCGCGCGAGCGCGGCAACGCGGGGCGGAGCTGCCGCTGGTGATCTCCGATCATGCCGACTGGCCGGAACTCACGCAGACCCTGAAGGATGTCGGCGCACCCAGGGTCTGGGTGACGCACGGCCGCGAGGAGGCGCTCGTCCACTATGCGCGCGGGATCGGCATCGACGCCGAGGCGCTGCACCTAGCCGGCCGCGAGGACGAGGAGTCCTGAACCGTGCAGGCCTTCGCCCGCCTTCTCGACGCTCTCTCTTTCCAACCGGCCCGCAACGCCAAGCTGCGACTGATCGAGACGTACTTGCGCGAGACTCCCGACCCGGATCGCGGCTGGGCGCTGGCGGCACTGACCGGCGGGCTCGACTTTCCGTCGGCCAAGCCCGCCCTTCTGCGTGGTTTCGGCCAGGAGAAGATCGGCGAGGAGCTGTTTGCCCTCTCCTACGACTATGTCGGCGACCTCGCCGAAACGCTCGCGCTGATCTGGGAAGCCGATCCGGCCGCCGGTCCGCCCCCGACGCTCGGCGAGGTCGTCGGGACGCTGCAGCGGGCCACGCGCACCCAGACGCCGGCGATCCTGAAACGCTGGCTCGACACGCTCGATTCGACGGGCCGCTGGGCCCTGCTGAAACTCCTGACCGGTGCTCTGCGGGTCGGCCTCTCGGCGCGCCTCGCCAAGCAGGCAGTGGCGAACATCGGCGGCCAGCCAGTCGACGCGGTCGAGGAAATTTGGCACGGGCTGGAGGCGCCCTACCGGCCGCTGTTCGACTGGCTGCTGCAGGGCGCGCCGCGGCCGCAGTCCAACGCGGGGGCCGCCTTCCTGCCGGCGATGCTGGCCAATCCGATCGACCGCAGCGAACTCGACGCGCTCGATCCCGCGCATTTCCGGGCCGAATGGAAATGGGACGGCATCCGCGTGCAGGTGGCGGCCTCCGGCGGCCTGAAACGCCTCTACAGCCGCGCCGGCGAGGATGTGTCGGTGGCCTTTCCCGACATCATCGAGGCGATCGATTTCGAGGGCGTGTTCGACGGCGAGCTGCTGGTGCGCCGCGAGACGGCGGTGGCGCCGTTCAACGACCTCCAGCAGCGGCTGAACCGCAAGACGGTCACCCCGAAGATGCTGAGGGAGCATCCGGCCCATATCCGTCTCTACGACGTGCTGTGGCTGGAGGGCGAGGACCTGCGCGGCCTCCCCTTCGACGAGCGCCGCGCCCGCCTCGAAGCCTGGATCGCGCGGAAGGAACGGCCGCGCTTCGATCTCTCGCCGCTGGTGACCTTCGCCGACTGGGCCGAGCTCGCCGCCAAGCGCGAGGAGATGCGGGCCGACGGCATCGAGGGGCTGATGCTGAAGCGCGGCGACAGCGCCTATCTGTCCGGCCGGCCCAAGGGCCCGTGGTTCAAGTGGAAGCGCGATCCCATGCTCGCAGACTGCGTGCTGATGTATGCCCAGCGCGGCCACGGCAAGCGCAGTTCCTTCTACTCCGACTTCACCTTCGGCTGCTGGCGCGACGCCGCGGCGGCCGGCCGTGAGCTGGCCCCCGTCGGCAAGGCCTATTTCGGCTTCACCGATGAGGAGCTGCGCTGGCTGGACAAATGGGTGCGCGACCACACCACCAACCGCTACGGCCCTGTCCGCGAGGTCGAGCAGAAACTCGTACTGGAGATCGCCTTCGACGGCATCGCGCGGTCGACCCGCCACAAATCGGGGGTGGCGATGCGCTTCCCGCGCATCAGCCGCATCCGGACCGACAAGCCGGCCGCCGAGGCCGACACGGTCGACAACCTCCTGCGGCTGCTGACAGAATCGGGGCCGGAATCGCCCCTTGCAGGGGGTATGTCGCATGCCCATTATCCCAGCGTCATCGTAACCGAAGAGCCATGATCGACCCGTTCGGCCGCCACATCTCCTATCTCCGCGTCTCCGTCACGGATCGCTGCGATTTCCGCTGCGTCTACTGCATGGCCGAGGACATGACCTTCCTGCCCAAGGCGGAGGTGCTGTCGCTCGAGGAGCTGGAGCGCCTGTGCACGGCCTTCGTCTGCCGTGGCGTCAAGAAGCTGCGCCTGACCGGCGGCGAGCCGCTGGTGCGCAAGAACGTGATGTCGCTGTTCCGCGGCCTCGGCCGGCACCTCGACAGCGGCGCGCTGGAAGAGCTGACCCTCACGACCAACGGCAGCCAGCTCGCCAAGTACGCCCAGGAACTGGCCGACATCGGCGTGCGCCGGGTGAACGTGTCGATGGACACGCTCGATCGCGACAAGTTCCGCCAGCTCACTCGCTGGGGCGACCTTGACCAGGTGATGCGCGGCCTCGATGCCGCCCAGCGTGCCGGGCTCGCGATCAAGATCAACGCGGTGGCGCTGCGCGGCGTCAACGACGGCGAGTTCGACGAGATGATCCGCTGGAGCCACGGACGCGGCATGGACCTGGTCCTGATCGAGGTCATGCCGATGGGCGAGATCGGCGACGCGGCGCGGCTCGACCAGTATCTGCCGCTGTCGCTGGCGCGCACCGAGATCGCCCGGCACTTCACGCTCACCGAGACGGATTACCGGACCGGCGGCCCCGCCCGCTATTTCCGCGTCGAGGAGACCGGCGGACGCCTGGGCTTCATAACGCCGCTTACCCACAATTTCTGCGAGAGCTGCAACCGTGTGCGCCTCACCTGCACCGGCACGCTCTACATGTGCCTGGGCCAGGAGGATGCGGCCGACCTGCGCGCGCCGCTGCGCGCGTCGGAGAGCGACGAGGTCCTGGACCGCGCCATCACCGACGCGATCGCGCGCAAGCCCAAGGGCCACGACTTCATCATCGACCGCCGCCACAGCGGCCCCGCCGTCCCCCGCCACATGAGCGTGACCGGCGGCTGAGTCGCCTGTTCCAATAACTCCCGTCGTCCTGAGCGGAGCCGCCCAAAGGGCGGCGCAGTCGAAGGACCTCTTTTCCGACGCACGGTGCGTTGAAGCGAAAAGAGGTCCTTCGACTACGCTGCGCTCCGCTCAGGACGACGGGAATGGGGCTTCAAGCCTCTGGATTGGCTTTCGCCGTCGCTGTCTTGATCTGCGCACGCCGCACCGCCTCGCGGTGGGAGATGTAGAGGGCGCTGGCGAAGATCACCGCCGCGCCGACGAAGGTCCAGACGTCGGGCTTCTGGAAGAACAGGAAATAGCCCAGCA
>JBILYJ010000401.1:0-5159 GCA_044377795.1 Reyranella sp.
CTGATGCTGTTCGACGAGGCGGGCGTTCTGCCCGACAGGTTGCGCGACGAGACCTGCGTACTGGCGGCTCAGGACGACAGCTTCTTCGACTACTACTTCACCGAACCTGGTTTCGCGCAGGCCTACGACAAGAAGTTCGGCTTCGCCCAGCTGCCTTGGGGCATGGCGGTGGCGCTGACCGGCAGCGATCGCCTCGCCCGGGCGCTCGACCTGACGAGCCAGATCTTCCATCGCGACGGTGTTTTCCTAGACGTTGCGGCGCGGAATCGTATCGGTCTCGGTTTCCTCGAGCTCCAGCGCGCAGTCTGGAACAGGCCGGACTGCAACACCGACATCGGCAATACCGACCCGGCCTGCGTCCTGCCGGCACTGAGCGCGGTCCTGCAGCCCACGCCCTTTGCCGCTCAGGTGACGGCGTTCGAGACTTGGCTGGATAAGCACACCGGAATCGCCCTGCAATTGCCGATGTTTAAGACAGTGCCGGCCTGGCAGCTGTTCACGGCGGGAATCGTGAATTCGCTGGTCCTGGTGGCGGGCGCTCTCGTGGCGACCCTGCTGTTCTCCATGGTGCTGGGCGCGCTGCAGAGTTCGCAGTCCTTCCTGCTGCGCTGGCCGGCCCGCGCGCTCACCATCGTCCTTCAGTCCTCGCCGGTCGTGCTGACGCTCGTCATTTCCGCGGCCGTGGCGCTGGCGCTCTTTCCCTATTCTTCGGCCGTCGCGATCGGCGCGGCGATCGTGGCGCTCGGCCTGATGAATGGCGCCAACGCGGGACAGGCCATCGCCGAGGCGATGCACACGCTGCGGACGGAGCGGGGAGGGCCGCCGGCGCCTACCCTCGAACTATTCGGGCGCGCGGTCAGCCGCTCGGCGACGCAGATCGTGTCCTTCCTCGTCAATGCCGCCAAGGGAACGCCGATCGCGAGCTTCATCGGCGCGCCCGAGCTTCTGGGCGCGCTCACCGACATCACCTCCTTCGCCAGCGGACGGATCACCACCTATTCGATGCTGCTCGTGTTCTATGTCGTGGTGGTGATCGTCGTGGTCTGGCTGTGCGACAGGCTGCGGGTCTGGCTCGAGCGCCGGCAGATGGTGGCGGTATGAGCCGGATTTCATCCGATTTCGTGCCGCAGCTCCTCGCGGGCATGGTGGTCAATTTCCAAATAGCAGCCATCGCCTTGCTGGTCGGCCTGGCCGTCGGCGGACTGCTGACATTGGCAAAACTCGCGGGCGGCGTGCGCGGCGCGGTCGCCACGACCCTGATCGGCCTGATGAGAGCGGCGCCGACCTTCGTGGTCATGTTCTTCCTGCTTAACATCATCCCGTCCGATGCGACGCTGTTCGGTGTTCACGTCGCGCCGTCGGGCATCATGACCGTCGCGCTGTCGCTGGTGCCCTATGCTGCGGCCTATGTCGCCGACAATGGCGGCGAGGCGTTGCGGCAGCTGCGGGACGGCTCGCCGCTGGGGGCACTCCTCTTCCTCCCCAACGTGACACGCGCCTTTTTCGTGCTGGTCATGTCCTCCAGCGCCGGCGCCGCCATCGGCGTTCCCGAGGGGATCGCCGTCATCCTGCGCGAGGCCGAGCTGATGCCGACGCTCGGCGACAAGATGGTCCTGTTCGCGATCGGCATCCTGTGTTTCGGGGTCACCCTGCAGGCGGGGTTCGCGCTGATGCGTCTGCTGCAGCGCCATCTCAGCCGCCGTGCAGTAGGCGACGATCCGGCCGTCTAAAACATCAAATGTCTCCAGAGTTCCTGACTGAACAACTCACCATGCTCGCTTGTTCAGAGGACCTATGGCACGCAACACACGGACAAACAGCCGCCTTATAAGCCCTGCAATGCAGGTACGGATTTTATGCAACGCAATCTGTTCACCTACATCTGGCGGCACAGTCGGCCCGAGCAGCTCGTGATCCTGGGCCTCGTGGTGCTGGCACAGCTTTTCTACTTCCTGTCGCTTACCGTGCCCAAGTCGGTGATCAACAACGGCATACAGGGCAACGCCTTCAAGGACAGCAAGACCATCCCGTTCCTTGTCTGGGAGCTCGACTTGTCGGCTATCCTGCCCGGCAAAGTGATCCGCTTCTTCGACGGCTTCCAGGTCGACCAGCTCCAGTATCTCGTGGTGATGAGCTTCGTCTTCCTGGGAGCCGTCGTCGTCAACGGCCTGTTCAAGAAGACGATCAACACCCAGAAGGGCCGCATGGGCGAGCGCATGCTGCGCCGCCTGCGCTACGAACTCTACGACCGCATCCTGCGCTTCCCGCCGGCCCATTTCCGCAAGGTCAAGCAGGCCGAACTTGCCACCATGGTGAAGGACGAGGTCGAGCCCCTGGGCGGCTTCATCGGCGACGCCTTTGTGGCGCCGATGTTCCTGGGCGGCCAGGCGCTGACGGCTATCATCTTCATCATGATGCAGAACTGGATGCTCGGGATCATCGTGATCGTACTGCTGGGCGCGCAGATGGCAATCATCCCGCGGCTGCGGAAGCCCGTGCTGGTGCTGGGCCGCCTGCGTCAGATTTCGGCCCGCCAGCTCGCCGGGCGCATCGCCGAGACCGCCGACGGCGTGCACGAGATCCACGTCCATGGCGCAGCCAACTACGAGCGCGCCGACATTGCCGAGCGGCTGGGCCGCATCTTCAAGATCCGCTTCGACCTCTACCAGAAGAAGTTCGTCGCCAAGTTCTGGAACAACATCCTGTCGCAGGCGACGCCCTTCGCCATCTACCTGGTCGGCGGCTACTTCGCGATCACCGGCCAGATGGACGTCGGCGCCGTGGTCGGCGTGCTGCTCGCCTACAAAGACCTGCCATCGCCGATCAAGGAGCTGATCGACTGGGACCAGCAGCGCCAGGACGTGCAGATCAAGTACGAGCAGGTGATCGACCAGTTCCAGCCCGAGGGCATGATGTCGCCGGAGCTGCAGGCGATCCCCGACGGGCCACCGCCGCCGCTCGGCAACGAGCTTGCGCTGGCCGGCGTCACCTTCTCCGAGGATGGACGGGTGAAGCTCCTAGACAGCGTTTCGCTTTCCGTGCCCACAGCGCTGCGGCTGGCGGTGATCGGCAGCGCGGGCTCGGGCAAGGATGTGCTGGGCCAGATGCTGGCCCGCCTGGTGTTGCCGACGGGCGGCTCGGTCCGGCTCGACGGCAAGGACTTCTTCCAGGTGCCCGAGTACCTGCTGGGCGCCCGCACCGCCTATGTCGGCCAGGACACCTATCTGCTTCCACTCTCGGTTCGAGACAATCTTCTGTTCGGACTGAAATTCCGTCCGGTCGCGCCGGCCACCTACGACGACGCAACGCGCGCGATACGCGAGGCGTTCTGGAAGGAATCGGAGCGCTCCGGCAACCCGCCGTTCGATCCCAATGCCGAGTGGATCGAATACGAGCTGGCCGGCGCCACCGGCCCGGTCGACCTGCTGCCGCGCATGGTCGATGCACTCCGGCAGGTCGAGATCGACGAGGACATCTATTCGCTGGGCCTGCGCGGCACGATCGACGCGGCGCAGCGGCCCGATCTCGCCGAAAAGATCATGAAGGCTCGCCACACGCTCCACGGCCGCCTGCAGAACGCGGACTATGCCGGCTTCGTCGAGCTGTTCGACGGTGACCTCTACAATAAGAACCTGTCGGTGGCCGAGAACCTGCTGTTCGGCACGCCGCTGGGCAAGCGGTTCGACGGCGACAACATCGCGGCCGATCCCTACATGCAATCGGTGCTGCAGGTGACCGAGCTCAACCTCGACCTGCAGCGCATGGGCCTCAGCATCGCCGAGACAATGATCGAGCTGTTCTCGGGCCTGTCGCCCGACAATCCGCTGTTCGAGCAGTACAGTTTCATCTCGGCCGACGAGCTGCCCAACGTGCGGTTGCTGCTGCAACGGCTGGGCGGCAAGGGCATCGAGGCCGTGCCCGAGGCCGACCGGCGGCGCCTTATGACCTTGCCGTTCCGCTACATCGAGGCCCGCCATCGCCTAGGCCTGATCGATGCCGAGATGGAAGGGCGCATCCTGGCGGCCCGCCATGCCTTCGCCGAGGGCCTGCCGCCCGAGTTGCGCGGCGCCGTCGAGTTCTACGATTTCGAGCGCTACAACAGCGCCGCCACCCTGCAGGACAACATCCTGTTCGGACGCCTGGTCTATGGCCAGGCCCAGGCCGAGACGCGGATTGGCACGCTGATCGCCGAGGTCTTGAACGAGCTTGGCCTGCGCGACCAGGCCATCGAGGTCGGCTTGGAGTACAATGTCGGCGTTGCCGGCAAGCGCCTGCCGGCGACCCAGCGCCAGAAACTCGGCATCGCCCGCGCCCTGATCAAGAGACCGCAGCTCCTGATCATCAACGAGGCCGTCGCCATGTTCGACGGCCGCACTCAAGACCGCATCCGCGACAACATTCTCGCGACGGCGACGGCGGAGAAGCGCGGCGTGGTGTGGATCGCCAACCGCCCGGCGCAGGCCGAGCCGTTCGAGCAGATCGTGGTCATGCAGGCCGGCAGGATCACCTCGCAAGGCGCCCCCGCCGAGCTGGCGGCGCGCGGCGGGCTCTACACCGAGTTGATGGCGTCGGCGTAACGGCAACCAGGAGGACGCGATGAACCTCAACGAAGAAGTCGAGTTGCTCAAGCTGGTGCCGATCTTCTCCAAGATCGAGCAGGCCAAGCTCAAGTTGCTGGCCTTCACCAGCGAACGCGTGAACTTCGCCGTTGGCCAGGAGGTCTGCCATCAGGGCGATCCCGGCGACACGATGTACGTCATCCTGGGCGGCACCGCCGACGTGCTAATCGACACGGTGGGTGGCCAGATCGCCGTGGCCGAGATGAAGAAGAACAGCTTCTTCGGCGAGATCGCAATCCTGTGCCACGTGCCGCGCACCGCCACGATCAAGGCCAAGGAGCCGCTCAGCACGCTTAAGATCACCAAGGACATGTTCTACCGCCTGGTCGCGGAGGTTCCGCAGATGGCGGTCGAGATCATGCGCGAACTGGCGCATCGCCTCGAGGACACCAACGAGAAGCTGCGTGCCGCCACTCGGGCCGCTTGACGCATCCGTATGAGCAGTCTCGACAGTTTCATCGCGCGCATGCAGGCGCAGCGCGACTGCCTGAACTTCCTGAAGCCCGCGGTCGACCGGCTGGGGAGCCGTGTCCATTCCGA